>JAYVDG010000223.1:0-2224 GCA_043749525.1 Phenylobacterium sp. | reverse complement strand
CATGTCACCGGTGTCTTCGGCGCGCCGAGCTCGGACCATCCGGCCCTGTGGCTACTGGGGGTGCTGAGCGTCACCATCGGCGCGCCCTTCGCGGTGCTATCGGCCACCGCGCCCCTGGTCCAGGCCTGGCACGCCCGCACCCTGCACGCCGATACGGGGGCCGAGCCCTACGCCCTCTATGCCGCCAGCAACCTCGGCAGTCTGATCGCCCTGCTGGCCTATCCGATCCTGGTGGAGCCGCTCACCACCCTGAAGGGCCAGGCCCTGGGCTGGAGCCTCGGCTACGGCGCCTTCATCCTGCTGATGGGCAGCCTGATGTTCTTTGTCACCCGCACAGCCGGCCAGACCGCGCCCGCGACCGAGACGGCCAAGGACGATGACCCCGCCCCCACCTGGCGCAACCGCCTGACCTGGGTGGTTCTGGCGGCGATCCCGTCCAGCCTGATGATGGGGGTCACCACTCACCTGACGACGGACGTGGCCTCGGCGCCGTTCATCTGGGTGGTGCCGCTGGCCCTCTACCTGATCACCTTCATCATCGCCTTCGCCACCAAGCCGGTGATGTCGGAGGAGACGACCTTGATCCTGCAGGCCGCGGCCGTCGCCGCCTGCGCGTCGATTCTGCCCTTTGCCTCCAGCGGCCTTCTTCTGCAGCTGTTCATCCACCTCTCGGCCTTCTTCCTGACGGCGCTGATGTGCCACCAGGCCCTGGTGGCGCGTCGGCCCACGCCCCGCCATCTCACAGAGTTCTATCTGTGGATGTCGTTCGGCGGTGTCGTGGGCGGCGGGTTCAACGCGTTCGTCGCCCCGGCGATCTTCAACAACGTCTGGGAATATCCGCTGGTCCTGGCACTGGCCTGCCTCGTGCGGCCCTGGGGCGACCGTAAGGTGGAACCGGCCCATTGGGTGATCTTCGCCCTCGGCTGCGCCGCCGCCGCCGGGGCGCCGCTGGCCACCATGGCCGCCTACAACGCCGAGATCGCCGAGGCCACGATCCTGACCATGACCGGCCACGACCTGATGCTGATGCTCGTGAAGGTGTGCCTGGCCACCGCCGTGGTCTGCGCCTTCCTGGTGCGCTCGCGGGGCCTGGTGTTCTTCGGCCTGATCGCCATCATCTCGCTGGGGGCGGAGGGATCTGGCGACAAGATTGATGTCCTGAAGAGCTGGCGCAGCTTCTTCGGCGTGGTCCGCCAATCGGAACTGACCTTGCCGTCGATGGGCGGCAAGATTCGCATGCTGTCCCACGGGACCACCCTGCACGGCGCCCAGGCCCAAGACCCCCGCTGGCGGTGCAAGCCGATGGTCTATTACGCTGCCGAGACGCCGATTGGTCAGGTCTTCATGCAGAGGCGCGCGCAGAAACCTGATCTGCGCATTGGCGCGGTGGGCCTGGGGACCGGGGCAGTGGCGGCCTATACGCGGCCCGGTGATCACCTGACCTTCTTCGAGATTGATCCCCTGGTGATCCGCATCTCCAGCGATCCGGCCCACTTCAGCTACACGACGGAGTGCGCAAAGGGGCAGGTGGACTACGTGCTGGGCGACGCCCGGCTGACCCTGGCCAAGCAGCCCCGGGACCAGTTCGACATTCTGCTGATCGACGCCTTCTCGTCCGACAGCGTCCCGGCCCACCTGCTGACGGTGGAGGCCGTGAAGGGCTACCTCACTCAACTCAAGCCGGATGGCGTGCTGATCCTGCACCTCTCCAACCGGAACCTGGATCTGCGCAGTCCGGCGATGGCGGTAGCCTATGCGGCGGGCGGCGAGGCCCTGCTGCAGCGGCACGACGCGGCCAAGACCGCGCCCATGCTGTGGGAGTCCTCGGAGGACGCCCTGATCGTGGCGCGCAACGAGAAGGCGCTGGCCGCCTTCGCCGCCGATCCGCGCTGGAAGCCGACGGAGTCCGTCCTCGTGCGGCCTTGGACCGACGACTACACCAATCTGGTCGGCGCGCTCTATGGCCGCTTCAAGGAACGCTGGAGCTGGTTGCCCTAGGCTGGCGTCTCGACTGTCGCGACCGCCTGGGCCATCAGGCCCTCGCCGCGGCCGGTGAAGCCCATGCCCTCGGTTGTCGTGGCCTTCACACTGACGCGGTCCAACGGCAAATCCAGCAGCTCGGCCAGCCGGGCGCGCATGGCGTCGCGGTGCGGCCGGATCTTGGGGCGCTCACAGATCAGGGTCACGTCCACGTGCAGGATCGCCCCGCCCCTGGCGGTCACCA
>JAYVDG010000222.1:0-2226 GCA_043749525.1 Phenylobacterium sp. | reverse complement strand
CTTTGCTTTCGCAATTGAAACCAACGGGGGTGTTGGTGGCGCCGATCGGCAAGGGGCCGGTCCAAAGCCTGAAACGCTATACCGGCGACGGCAAGGGCGGCTTCACCATCGAGGTCCTGACCGATGTTCGGTTCGTGCCCCTGCTGGACGGCGTGGCCAGAGAGCTTTAGCCAACCTTACGAGTTTGTGGGTTGGCGATGGCGGGCTCCTTAACCCATCATTAACTCCGACGCCTCGACTGATTCCGAACCCATAGAGCGGAGCGGCGATGACGCTTTCTTATTCCCGAACGGCCTTGATCCTGTTGGCGGCGACGTCGCTTGGCGCCTGCACGACCTATACGCCGTTCGGCGAGGACGCCCAGGTGGCGCGGCCGAGCTATCCGACGCGCCTGCCTGCGCCCGGAGACCAGGGCGTCCCGGCGCAGCCCGCGCCCGAAATTGAGCCTGCGCCGCGGGCCGGCCCCTACAGCGGACCCGTGGACAGCCGTCCGCTCGACCCTGTGCCCAATGGCCCGGCCTATGTGACGCCCTCGACCCCGCCCTATACCGCGCCGCCGGCCTACCAGCCGCCCCCGACCTACCAGCCCCCGGTTATGCAGGATGTCGTCCGCAAGACCGTGACCGGCAAGGTGGTGGACGCCGAAGGCCCGCCCAAAAGCCATACGGTCAAGAGCGGCGACAACCTCGACGCCATCGCCCGCACCCTGGGCACGACCCGCAAGCAGCTGGCCGAGGACAACGACCTCAGGGAACCCTACGTCCTGAAGCCCGGCAAGGTGCTCAAGGGGCCCTCCAGCGACGCCAAGGCCTATGTGGTGGGGCAGGGCGACACCCTCTACGCCATCGCCCGGCGCTTTTCGGTGACCGGCCAGGCCATCGCCGACGCCAACGACATGAGCGTCGACAAGCCGCTGACCTCCGGCAAGCGGCTGATCCTGCCCGACGGCTTCAAGGACAAGGGGCCGACCACGGTCACCGTCCGCGTCCAGGTTCCGGGCACGGGGATGCAATCGCCAGGCCCCGGAACCTTCCAGCCCCAGACGCCCGCGCAGCCGCAGCGGCAGCCGAGCTTCACCCCGCCGCCGTACGTCCAGCCGGAGCTGGAGCCGCAGCGCGAGCCGCCACGCACCACGACGACCACCACCACCAAGACCTTCGTCACCGGCAAGCTGGTGGACGTGGCCGGCCCGCCGCAGATCTATACGGTCAAGGACGGCCAGGCCCTGGACGCCATCGCGCGCGCCATGGACACCACCCGCAAGCAGCTGGCCGACGACAACAAGCTGAAGGAGCCCTTCGTCCTTCACCAGGGTGACAAGCTGAAGGGTCCCAAGACCACGGTGAAGGCCTATGTGGCCGGTGCGGGCGACACGATCACCCTGATCGCCAAGCGCTTCAATGTGACCCCCAAGGCGCTGGCCGCCGAGAACGACATGAAGGTCGGCGACTCCATCAAGTCGGGCCGCAAGATCAGCCTGCCGGACGGCTACAAGGACAAGGGCCCGGTCAAGGAGACCACCAAGACCACGGTGACCCTGCCGGCCGAACCGCGCCGCGACAGGACGCCGGAGCCGAGCCGGCCCTATACGCCGCCGGCTTCGCAGCCGGTGACGCCGCCGCCGTCGAGCAATATCTACCGACCCGTCACGCCGCCGCCGACCCAGCCGAGCCGGCCCTATACGCCGCCGGCGTCGTCCAATACGACGGCGGGCCCGATCACCGACGCCCAGATCCAGGCCCAGGGCCGGGGCCGGTTCAACTGGCCGCTGCGGGGCGACATCATCTCGGACTTCGGTCCGAAGGGGACGGGCCAGCGCAACGACGGCCTGAACATCCGCGCCAACGCCGGCGATCCGGTCCGTGCCGCGGCGTCAGGTGATGTGGTCTATGCCGGCGACCAGGTGCCGGGCTTTGGCAACCTGGTGCTGATCAAGCACGCTGACGGCTGGGTCACCGCCTACGGCCACCTGGGCAAGGTGGAGGTTCGCATGCAGCAGAAGGTGACGCAGGGCCAGCAGATCGGCGAGGCGGGCGCCACCGGCGGTGTCTCCGAGCCGCAGCTGCACTTCGAGGTCCGCTATGCGCCGAACCCACAGGAACGCGCCCGGCCCATCGACCCGGCGCTGGTGCTCCCGAAATAGGGTAGGGGGTCGCGGCTTTTAGGCACCGCGATCCAGCTTGCTCTCCGCCACACCGCCCTGTTCGACCTTCACGCCCAGGTAGC
>JAYVDG010000221.1:0-2226 GCA_043749525.1 Phenylobacterium sp. | reverse complement strand
ACAAAGCGGTCCATCCAGAGCTTGAATCACGACAAGCCCGATCCGTGAATCCTAAATCTCAACAGCCCCTAGTGGATCATGTTCATCGCGCCCGGCGCCGGGCGCAGGTCGACGCTGATGTCCTGGCGGCCGCCGGCGGCGGGGACGGCGATGGTCTTCACCAGCTGGTTCTTGGCGGTTTTCATATAGGGCTGCCAGACGGTCATCACGGCGTTTCCGGCCGGAACGTTGTGGATCAGGGCGACGCCGTCGGCGCCGGTCTTGGCGGCGTAAGAGGTGTCCACCACCACCACATAGGCGATCATCTGGTCGTGGATGTTGCAGCCCAGGGCCACGACGCCGGCCTTGTCGAACAGCACGCTGCGGCTCTCGTCGCGGCCGTAGAGCTTCAGCTCGAACTTCTTGGTGGGCGAGAACGAATAGACGTGGTGGCGGACATTGTCCTTGTTCGGGAAGTTCACGTTGCTGCCCACCGGCACGATCAGCACGAAGGGATTGAAGCTGATGTTCTGCTGCGCGACCGAATAGGGCCAGGTGAACTTGATGGGCGCGCCGGCCGCACCGCCGGACGCCGGCTTCAGGGTGACCACCGCGTCCTTCACCGGCTGTCCCGCCGCGTTGCGGACCACCACGGAGAGGTCGCCAGCCACGGCCTGAGACGAGAAGGTTAGGGCGGCCAGGGCCGACAGGATCAGTGCGCGCATGGCCGATCATCGCCGCCGCCAGTGGCCATAAGGTTAACGGAGGGCCCGGCCGATCCGGTCGCAGGCGCACCGCGTCGGCGTTCGACCGGTGAAGCTTCCTTAAGAAGGTCCGAGGCATGTTCCCATAGCGGGTTCGGCTGACGCTGGCGGAAGTCCTGACGCCGGAAGCAGGGGGACGCATTGATGACAAGCAAAGCGCGGGTGATTTCGCTCGCCCTGGGTCTGGCGATGGCGGGACGTTTCGCCCACGCCGGGGACATGGAAACCAGCGGCAAGCTGCTGCTGACCGGCGGCGTGACCAGCGTCGAGGGCGCGGGCGGCGGCGGCCTGGCGACCTGGGCCACCATCACCGGCTATGAGACCGTGGACGAGTGGGGCGCCAACGCCCACGCCACCCTGGTCCAGCTGCCCGACTACCAGTTCCGCGCCGGCGGCGTGTCGGTGGGCTTCCACGACCGCGTCGAGGTCTCGTATACCCGCCAGTCCTTCGACACCGGAGACACCGGCGGCAAGCTCGGCCTCGGCAACGGCTTCACCTTCAACCAGGACATCGTCGGTGCGAAGCTCCGCGTTTTGGGCGACGCCGTCTATACCCAGGACAGTTGGGTCCCGCAGGTCGCGGTGGGCGTCCAGTGGAAGAAGAACGACAAGTCGGCCATCGTCGCGGCCCTGGGCGGCCGGGACGACACCGGCGTCGACTACTATGTGGCCGCGACCAAGGTGCTGCTGAACCAGAGCCTGGTGCTGGACGGCGCCCTGCGCGCCACCAAGGCCAACCAGACCGGCCTGCTGGGCTTCGGCGGCAACAAGAACGACGACTACAAGGTCCAGTTCGAGGGCTCGGCCGGCTACCTGGTCTCCAAGCGCCTGCTGATCGGGGCGGAGTACCGCACCAAGCCCGACAACCTGGTCGGCCTGAAGGAAGACGACTGGGTCGACGTGTTCGCCGCCTACGCCTTCACCAAGAACCTCTCGGTCACCGCGGCCTATGCCGACCTCGGGACCATCGCCACCTTCAAGGACCAGCGCGGTCTCTACCTCTCCATCCAGGCAGGCTTCTGATGTCAACCTTCCGCACCCTGATCATCGCCGCGGCCCTGACCGCCGCCGCGCCGGCCTTCGCCGAGGAAAAGCCGGTCGATCCCTATGCCCAGTCCAACGCCAATGCCGGGGCGACCCCGTTCACCGGCGAGCAGATGCTGGCGGCCTTCCACGGCCGTGACGGCGTGGCCCGCATCGTCGACGACACCCTGGATCGCAGCGTCGCCGATCCGAAGCTGGAGGAGATCTTCCACGCCACCGACATGGAGCGCCTGCGCCGCACCCTGAAGGAGCAGATCGCCTACCTGGTGGGCGCGCCGGTGGACTATACGGGCCGCGACATGAAGACCACCCACAAGGACCAGGGGGTCAACACCGCCGAGTTCAACATCTTGGTCGAGCACATGCAGCAGGCCATGGACAAGGAAGGCGTCGCCTACCGCTACCAGAACCAGCTGCTGGCCAAGCTGGCCCCCATGAA
>JAYVDG010000220.1:0-2229 GCA_043749525.1 Phenylobacterium sp. | reverse complement strand
TCAGCACGACGCGCGAGCCGGACGGCGGACCCTTGATCAGGGAAACCAGGCCCGAGCCACGCGACCCGGTCTGGACGCTCACCCGCTTCACGCGGTTGTCGCCGCCCACCACCATCACGCTGGCGCCGTCGGCGTCGTAGCGCACGGCGGTTTCCGGCACGGCCAGGCTCTCGCCCACGACATCGGCGAACAGGGCTCGGCCGTAGCCGCCGGAGCGGATGTCGGCGCGGACCGGCAGGTGGATGCGCACCGTGCCGAGCTTGGTCTGGGCGTTCACCTGCGGCGAGACCAGCCGGACATAGCCGTCGGCGCTGGTCCCGGTGGACAGCACGACGCTGGCGCGTTGGCCGGGACGGACCCGGGCGAGGTCTTCCTCGGAAAGTTCGGCCAGCAGTTCGACCTCGCCGCCCTGGGCGATGCGGAACCACGGCGTCGCGCCGCCGGCCGAGAGGTCGCCTGGACGGACGTTGCGTTCCAGCACCAGGCCCGAGACCGGGGCGCCGACCGCCAGCTTGCTGGCCCGCGTGCGGGCGTCCTTGTAGGCGGCGGCCTGGGCGTTGGCGGTCGCCCGCGCGGCGCGGGCCTGGAACCGGCGCTGATCGAGCTGTTCCTGCGAGAGCACGCCCTGGCCGTCGAGGCCCTTCACGCGGGCCGCCTGGGCTTCGGCCTGTTCAGCCTGGATGGCGCTTTGGGCGGCCAAAGCTCCCTGCTGCTCCACCTGGGCGGCGATCAGGGCGCCGTCGAGCTGGACCAGGGTCTGACCGGCGCGGACATATTGCCCCGCGTCCACCAGCACGCGGGCCACCCGATAGCCGGTGACCTCGGGCAGGACGGCGGCTTCCTCGCGGGGGGTCAGCACGCCCGAGGCGGTGAGCGAGCCGATGATCTGGCGGGGCTCGACCTTGACCACGCGAACGGCGCGGGCGCGCTGGCTGTCGGTCTCCTTGGGCGGATGCTTCTTGCCGCAGCCGGCAAGGGTCAGGGTCGCGACCAGGGCGAGGGTGAGGGCGGTGGCGGTTCTCGTCACGTCTAGCGTGCCTCTTGCTTGGCGAGCACGGGGGTGGCGGGCCAGCCGCCTCCGAGCGCCTTGTAGGTCTGGACGGCGCGGCGCAGGGCTTGAACCTGCGCGCTGGTCAGCGCCGATCGCGTCGTGCGCCAGGACTGTTCGGCCCCGAGCGCGGCGGAAAGATCGTCGAGACCGGCGGCGTAGCGCACGCGGCTGGCCTCATAGGCCCGTTCAGCGTGGCGCTCGCCATCGGCCAGCAAGCCCACGCGGCGGCGGTCGGCGTCGAGGCGGGTGAGCGCGCTGTCGGCCTCGCCATAGGCGGTCTGCACCGCCTTCTCATAGGCGATGACCGCCTGCTCGGTCCGGGCGTTCTGGGCCTTCAGGTCCTGCAGAAGCTTGGGAATCGCGAGGATCGGCTGGGTGACGCCGGCCCCGATCGACCAGTTGCGGGTGGTGGACTCATAACCCGGCTGCTCGGACCGCGAGAGCCCGATCCCCGGTGTCAGGGTGAAGGTCGGGAAGAAGGCGAGCTTGGCGTAGGTCAGGCGGCCGGCCGCCGAGCGCACGGCGGCCTCGGCCTGGCGCACATCGGGACGCCGGGCCAGCAGTTCGCCGGGCACCGTGGCGGGAACGGGCGGGATCTGGCCGACGCTGGCCGGCGTGGGGATGCTGGCCAGGGGGTCGACGCCCCAGCCCACCAGCACCAGCAGGGTGCGACGGGTGGCCTTCAGCTCGGCCTCCAGGCTGGCGGCGTTGCCCTCGGCCTGGGCCAGGTCGCCGGCGACGCGGTCGGCTTCGGAGGACGATCCCAGGCCGCGTTCGGCCCGGACATTGGCGATCTGCTGCAGGCCGCACTGGATGCGGGCGGTCTCGCGCGCATCCTCAAGCTGGATGGCCTGGCCGCGGGCCAGGAAATAGGTGTCGGCGACATTGGCCGCCAGGCTGGCGCGCGCGCCCTCGTAGCTGGCCTGCGCCTGGTTGGTGTCGCCCTTGGCGGCCTTGGCCACCGCGAAGATGCGGCCGAACAGGTCAGCCTCCCAGCTCACATTGAAGGTGGCGCTGGACGACGTGCTCTCACCATTGGTGGAGAAGCCCGGGATATTGACCACCGTGCCCGAGGTCTGGGTGGTGTGGGTTTCCCGGGTCGTGCCCGAGGCGGCGCCCTGGGGCAGGAAAGCGATAAGGGCGTTGGACGAGGTGGCGCGCGCCTCGGTCAGGCGGGC
>JAYVDG010000219.1:0-6359 GCA_043749525.1 Phenylobacterium sp. | reverse complement strand
AAGAGTTAGCGCGAGTGGTCCGGTTTTCACTTGGTCTCGATTGTCGCCGAGTTCCTAAGGTCACGCATGTAACGCCGGGCGATCATGGACAGTTGCTGGCCGAACAGGCGGTTCTCGATCTGCTCCTTGGACTGGCCGTCCTGACCGCTGGCGTGCTTGGCGCAGACGGCCAGCAGGTGCAGGCCCGCGGTGGTGCGGATCGGCTGGGAAATCTCCCCGGCGTTGAGGCTCTCGGCGGCCTCGCGGAAGGCGGGCGCTAGGTCCTTGATCTCGGCTTCGCCCAGGTCGCCGGCAATGACGCCGGGCACGGCGGCGGCCTTGGCCTCCAGGTCAGCGCAGCCGGTGATCGTGCCGCGCAGGGCGACGAGCTTGACGCTCGCGGCGTCCACGGCGGCCTGGTCGGCGGTCTGGGGCAGGCCGATGGCGGCCTGCTTGAGGTTGACCATCATGCCGCCGGCTCCGGCGCGCTTGTCGCGCAGATAGATGATGTAGACCCCGTCCTTGACCTGGATCGGGCGCGAGAGCTGCCCCGGGCGCATCTCGTCGAGGGCCGCGTCGATTTCCGGCGCCATCTCCCCGGCGGTGATCCAGCCGGCGTCACCCCCGGCCGCGGCGGTGGCGGCGGCGGAAAACTGGCGCGCGACGGCCGGGAAGGGCGCGCCCTGCTGCATCTGGGTGATCAGCTGGCCGGCGCCGGTCATGGCGGTTTCAATGCCGCCGACGCGGTTGGCGTCGATGAAGACTTCGCTGATCTGGTACTGGGGCTTGGAGGCGGCGGCGGCGAGGCGCTGCTGCACGGCCTTGACCTGATCGTCGCCGATGCGGAGGCGCGAGCCGTAGCGGCCGCGGATCCAGTGCTGCCAGCTGGTGTTGGCGCGAACTTCCTGGCGCAGGGTTTCCTCGCCGATGCCCTGGGCCTTCAGATTGCCTAGGAACTGCTCGAGGGACATGTTGTTGCCCTTGGCCATGTCGGTGAGTTCTTCGGTCACCTCCCCGTCCGAGGAGATGATTTCCATCTTCTGGTCCTTCTCGACCCGACGGAGCTCCTGAAGCTGCAGGCGTTCATCCACCAGGCCGATGAGGGCCTCGCGCTGGAACTGGGCCAGGTTCTGCTGGGTCGGCTGCACGCCCGAGGTGGCGATCAGCAGGCGCATGCGCTGGGCCAGGTCGTAGGTCGAGATGATGTCGTCATTGACGACGGCGGCCACGGACTCGTTGATCCCGGCCGGCGCGATCGGCGCGGCAGGGGCTACGGCGTCCACGGGGGCCGCGGCTGCCGGCGTGGCGTCCTGGGCCCAGAGAACCTGAGGCAGGGCCGTGGTGGCCAGGGCGATCGCCAGGGCGGCGCCGCGCGCCGAAACGCCCGTGACATTACGCGCACGCATCATGTGGGGGGAGTTTCCTTGGAGGCGATGGCCATAGGCAGGTCTATGCGAAGGGCCAATTCGGTGGCGATTTTCAGTTCGCATATAACGGTCCGCCCAATGTGGCGAGGGTGAGGCGTATGGCGAGAGACTGCGTCGGACCAAGTCGTCCGACTACAGTGTCTTCACGCCGATATATGATGTCCAGACGAGTGCAATCATCGCGGTAAGTGACGCCCACGTCACGGATCACCCAGGCCGCCTGCGCCAGGTCGCGATTGCCGTATGCGGTGATGCCCCAGTGTTTGGTCAGATAGATGTCGGCCCCCATGTCGAGGTTCTCGACCTTGGTCCCGTTGGCGTCGGCCCGGTCGCGCAGGTAACGGAAGTAACCGTTGGCGCGCTTCATCGACAGGTTGGCGCCGGCTTCCGCCCGCTCGACCGTAAAGTTGTCTGAATCCAATCGCGTGCGGGCGAAGAATGAGAGACCCTTGATGGGCTGCGCGTCGGCGGCGACGATCCAGTCCGACCGCTTCTGGCGCAGGCCGCTCTGGGTGGAGAAGACGTCGTTGCTCTGATTGCGGAAGCTGCGACCCACCAGCAGGCTGGCGCGGCGGCCGTCATCCCAGAACACCGAGGCCCGGCCGCCGGCGTTCACGCGGACACCATCCTCGTAGAGGTCGTAGCCCGGGAATTTGTTGGCCCGGAACAGGTTGGTCTCATCGAACTCGAAGGCGATGGAATCTTCGTTGAGATAGATCGGCGCGCCCGTGGCCGAGGTCCCCACCACCACCTGCTTGGCGCTCGGCGAGGCGGCGACCTGGACGATGGGTTCCAGGATCACGGTGGACTCCGAGAACCGGCGCACGAAGGGCCAGGTGATGTCGGCGCCAGCCACCAGCAGGCCGCGTGACAGGGTCTTGGAGGTTCCCTTGACCCCGTTCAGGTCGTCGAGGCTGTAGGCGTCACCGCGCGCGTTCAGGAACGGCGAGACCCGGATACCGACGGGGGCGGTGAAGGTGGCGCGCCAGTCGGCCTCGCCGGTGACGCGGCGGCTGTCCAGACCCGCCAGGTGCAGGGGGGAGCCGGTCGGCGACTGGTCGCGGGTCAGGGCCACGGCCGATCCCAGCAGGCGCAGGCGGCCCCCGAAGATGTTGGATTCCGGCTCCCAGCGGGCCTCGATCAGCGGGCCGACGATGGGGAAGGTGCGGTCGTTGTCGTCGGGGCGCAAACCCTGGATGGAGAAGGCCGCGGCGGAGAAGTAGGACCGCTGGTCCTGGCGGGTCGCGTAGAGCTGGGAGATCAGGCGGCGGTCGTCGGCAAGATAGGGGCCGCGGGCGGCGTAGACGTCGCCGATTTCGTACTTGTCGAACAGAAGGTCGTCGGAGGTGCGCTCGGCGGTGAAGCCCCAGGCCCACTTTTCATCAATGGCGAACTGACCCGAGGCCAGGACGAAGCTGCGGTTGGTCGGGTCGCCGAAGCCGTTACCCTTGCCGTCGAAGTCGTTGTCGTAGGTATACCCGAACCGCGCATCGACGGCTCCGGCGTAGAACCGCTTACGGTAGTGCCCGTTGAAGAACGGATTAACTTTCGAGTTAATCTGGGGGCTTAGCGTGATATCTGAAGACGGCGACAGAACCTGAAGATAGGGCTGTTCATAGCTCAGGCCCCGCCGGTTGGAGATGCCGATATTGGGTGTCAGGAAGCCGGACTTGCGGACCGCCTGCGGGTCGGGGTGCCAGAACAGCGGCAGATAGAGCACCGGGGCGCCGAACACGCGGATCACGGCGTTGCGGTAGTAGATGAGCTGGCGGTCGCGATCCTGCACCACCTTGTCGGCCTTGATCGACCAGGTGGGGGTCTTGGGCGAGCCGTCGGCGGCGCAGATTTCGCAAGGCGTATAGATCGCTCGGTTGAGTTCGTTGATACGGTCGCTGCGTTTAACTGCGGTGGCGGCGGCCATCTTGATGCTCGGCGCCAGGCGCGCGGCGAAACCGCTGGCGACGCCGGCCTTCATTTGATCGTCCAGCACCAGTTCGTCGGCATACTCGACGCTGCCGTCGGCGTTGATGATCTGGACGTGGCCCTTGGCGGTCATAACGCCGCTGGTTTCGTTATAGACCAACTCGTCGGCGCGCAGCGTGCGGCCCTCGTAGCGGACCTCGGCCTCGCCCCGGGCAGTGGTGATCTTGTTCTTGTCATCGCGGATGACGAGGTCGGCTTCCATGTAGAGCTGGCTGGGCGCGAGCCCATCGGGTCCCGGCTTGGCCGGGGCCTGGGCATGAGCCTGCGCCGCCATCGCAACAACGATGACCGCCACGCTGGCCAACAGGCTGCGCTTAACGGAGACGGGACGGCGACCACGACTCATGAAGCTAGGAAACCCCCTCCGGGCGACTGTTGGCGGATGGATAGCGGGGATCGCCAACGATTCAACCGTCTTCGGTGTAGCAGAGCAAGGTCAGCCCGGACAGCAGGGCGACCAAGGGCGGCGCCCAGGCCGCCGCATAAAGCGGAATGATCTCCGCGTCGGCGAGCGCGCCGGAGAATTCATTGAAGAAAAAGAAGATGAAACCGATGGCCACCCCGGCCCCGGCCAGGCCGGCGAGCCCGCCCAGACGGGCCAGCCTGAGCGAAAAGGCCGCGGCCAGCACCGACATGGCGGCAAACAGCAGGGGCGTGGCCAGCAGCTGTTGGAAGCGCAGACGGTAGCCATCGGCGGAGAAACCGGCCTGTTCGGTCTGGTGGATAGCGGCGGGCAGGCGCCAGAAGGCGATGGCGTCTGGGGAGGCGAACCGCTCCATGGCCGATTCGGAATCCAGGGTGGAGCGGATCGACAGCGAGTCGGAGCGCACCGAACTTTCGCCGGCGGTGGCCTCACGCACGTCGGTGAGTTTCCAGAAGCCTGGCAGCAGCTCGGCCTGGGCGGCCTCCAGCCGGCGCTTGAACTCGGGCAGGCCGGCCTTGTTCTTCTGGTAGACGAAGAGCGAAACGCCGTTCAGGCGCACCCGTCCGGCGACGGTCTCGCGGGACTTGGCGTGGATGACGATCTGGTTGCGGTCGTCGCCCTGGCGCAGCCAGACCTCCTTGGGGGCGTCGGTGAGGTAGTTTTCCATTAGGCTGGCGCGATCGGCCTCGAAGCGAGCGCTGAGCATCGAGGTCAGCGGGTTGAAGGCGGTGACCGCCAGGACGCCGGCCAGGAAGGCCGCCACGCCAGAGGGCAGGATGAAGCGCCAGGCCGAGATGCCGGCCGCCCGCATCGCCACCAGCTCGCTGGAGCGGTTCAAGCCGACATAGGCGCTGATCCCGCCGGCCAGGAAGACGAAGGGCAGCAGCAGCAGGATCAGGGCCGGGGCCTTCAGCAGGGTCAGGCCGAAGAGCTGGCCCACGCCCACGTCGGCGCGGACCCCCACCGAGCGCGACAGGTCGACGAACTGCACCAACAGGATCACCGCCGAGATGACGGCGAGCGCAGCGCCGACGCCGGTGAAGGTGCGCAGCAGGACATAGCGTTCGAGGCGGCCGGTCCCGATCATGCCGGCTGGACCCGGGCGATGCGGGCGGGCCGCTTGCGCATGTCGATGAAGCGGCTGACCCGCTGCTTGAAGATGCCGCGCAGGGCGAGCGCCATGGCGCCCAGGGGTACGACATATTGCAGGACGTTGAGCCAGGGCTCGGACTCGCTGCCGGCCTGGATGACGAAGCCCAGGATGCGGACGGCCACGGCCAGGGCGCCGATGGTGGCGATGCGCCGGCCGTAGCCCAGGCGCGAGAAGCCGCCTCCGACGATGGCCAGCAAGGCGAAGCTCATGAAGGTGAGGTTGTAGAGCGGCGTGGTCAGGCGCGAATGGCCCTCGGCCAGCATCTTGTTGCGGTTCTGCTTCTCCCAGATCTGCTGCAGGTCGGGGAAGAACAGCTCGTGGAGATAGCGATCCGAGGGCTTGTAGTGGACCATCTCCTCGCTCTCCAGGAAGCGGGAGAGGTCGAAGACGTACTCGTCGAAGGACAGGAAGTTCAGCACCCCGGTGCGGCTGAACTCCTGGTTGGAGCCCTTGCGCATCAGCAGGACCGGCTTGTCGCCGCGCTTGACCACTCGGCCCTCGTCGGCGGTGTAGGTGGTGGCCCCGCCGTCGTCCTTGGTCTGGTGGATGAAGAGGTTGTGGATCAGGCCGCCGCTGTCCACCGACTGGGCGTAGACGGTGAGGCCGGCGGCGGGCTCTGTGAACTCACCCTCGCGGACCAGGGTGGAGGCAAGATCGGTGCGCACCTGGAACAGGATCTCGCGCATCTGGCGCGAGGCGGCAGGCTGGACCCAGAGGTTGATGGCCAGCGCGATCAGGGTGACGACGCCGGCCAGCCGCAGGGCCGGCGCGATGACCCGCCAGCGGCTCATGCCGCCGGCGAAGCAGACCACGATCTCCTGCTCCACATGCAGGCGGTTCAGCGCCACCAGGGCGGCCACCAGCAGGGCGATGGGCATCACCATGTTGATCAGCTGTGGCATGGCCAGCAGCGTCACTTCAAGGAAGACCAGCGCGCTCTGACGCTGGCTGACGATGATGTCGAGCTGCGACAGGCTGGTGGAAAGCAAGGCGACCGCCGTCAACGCCGCCGTCGCAAGGACAGTCGGCCCCAAGAGCTGACGGAGCAGGTATCGATCGATCAGGCGCATCGGCAAGAAATATAGGGCGGGCCAAGATATTTGCCGCGCCCGGGACAGGAAGCTGCTCTAAACCATGCGTCGCCCCGCCACACAACCGCCGCACGAACGGTCAGGCTGGGATGGGTTCAGGGGGCGCGACGCGCCAAGTCGATAAGTTGAGAGAATTCCATGGATATCCAGTTCGTCGCGGCCGACGCCGCGCTTGGTGAAAAGAGCGCCCTGGCGATCGTCGTGGTCGAAGGTGAGGCCGCCGCCGCCCAGGGCGGGGCGTTCGCCAAGGCCATCGCCGCCAGCCGGTTCACGGGCGCCAAGGGCCAGGCCCTGGACCTGCT
>JAYVDG010000218.1:0-6374 GCA_043749525.1 Phenylobacterium sp. | reverse complement strand
CCGCATGGCGGCTTCGCGGGGGTCATTGGCCGCGGTGATCGGCCGGCCCACCACCAAGTGCGAGGCGCCAGCCTTCAGGGCGTCGACCGGCGTCGCGGCGCGGGCCTGGTCGTTCTTGGCCGACCAGTCGGGACGCACGCCCGGTGTCACCACCAGGAAGTCCTTGCCGACGATGGCCCGCGCCAGGGCCGCCTCGTGCGGGCTGGCCACCACACCATCGCAGCCGGCGGCCACCGCCTGGTGGCTGCGGCGCTCCACCAGGGACGGGGCCGTCTCGGAGAATCCCATCTCGATGAGGTCGGCGTCCGACAGGCTGGTGAGCACCGTCACTGCCAGGACCTTGAGGCTGGAGCGGCCCTTGCCACGTACGGCGGCCTCCATCACCTGGGGCTCGCCGTGGACGGTGAGAAAGTCGCAGCCGCTGTCGGCCAGCACAGCGGTCGAGCGCTGCACCGTGGTGCCGATGTCGTGCAGCTTCCAGTCCAGGAACACCTGCTTGCCCTTGGCCTTCAGCTCGCGGGCCAGGTCCATGCCGCCGCCGGTGGCGAACAGCTCCAGCCCGACCTTGTAGAAGCTGACGGTGTCGCCGAGCGCGTCCACGATGGCGCGGGCCTCGGCCACGGTGGGCAGGTCCAGGGGGATGATCAGGCGGGGATCGGCTTTGACGTGCGTCTGGACGTCGGACATGGCTTAGCTCCGGGCAGGCGCGAGGACCCTCGGACAGAGGTCGGCGCGGGAAACGAATTGGGCTAAGACGCTGCAATGAGCCCGGCAGACTTCGCGGTCAACTTCTTCGTCGCCCTTTTCGCCCTGATCGACCCGATCGGCACCGTGCCGCTGTTCGCGGCGGCGACGGTGGGGGTGAAGAGCAAGGATTCGCGACTGATCGCGGTCTATATCGCCTTTTTCATCCTGTTCTTCCTGACCTTCTTCTACTTCTCGGGCCTGTCGCTGCTGGCCTTCTTCGGCATCTCCCTGCCGGCCTTCCGCATGGCCGGCGGCATCATCCTGTTCCTGCTGGGCCTGGACATGGTGCGCGGCGACATGGCCACCAGCGTCGACGGCGCCGACGGCGCCGACTCCACGCCGGGTGAGGGCCGGGCCCACGCCCGCAAGCGCTTTGAGCGGATGATCGTGCCCTTCGCCATGCCCCTGCTGATCGGGCCTGGCGCCATCTCCACCGTCATCATCTACGCCAGCGAGGCCAAGCGTTTCGGCCTGGTGGGCGCGGCGGTGGGCGTCGCCGTCATCTCGGCCACCGCGCTGTCGACCATGCTGGCCTTCTGGGCCAGCCCGCTGATCACCCGCCTGCTGGGCAAGATCGGCCTGACCATCGTGGTCCGGGTGCTGGGCCTGATCCTCTGTGCGCTGGCCGTGCAGTTCGTCATGATCGGCATCGCCGACTCGACCCACGACGTGATCCTGCGCAAGGCCGCCGCCCCCTACGCGGCGCGCTAGACCTTCCGGAACCTCGGCCCCTGCGACGCCATGAGCGCCAGGGCCCATTCGTCCGGAACGAGTTTCACCAGGCCGGCGATGGCCTTGTTGGGCGCGCCCGGCACCGCCACGGCGCGGTTGGCCTCGACGGCCTCATAGCCGGCGGCGGCCACCTCGTCGGCGCCGAGCCACAGCCAGGGCGGGGTCGAGGCGCTGATCTTTTCCCGCGTGCCGTTGGCGTCGTGGAACTCGGAATAGGTGAAGCCGGGGCACAGCGCGCTGACATGCACACCGGTCGCCAGGTTCTCCAGGTGCAGGCTCTGGGAGAACTTCACCAGGTAGCTCTTGGTGGCGCCGTAAAGGGTGTGGCCCGCCGAACCGGGGATCAGGCCCGCGAGCGATGCCACATTGACGATGCGCCCGAACCGGCGGTCGATCATGCCGGGCAGCACCCTGTGCGCCAGCTCGCTGGGCGCCGTCAGCATCACCTGCAGCAGATTGGCCTGCTGCTCCCACGTCGTGTCGGCATAGGTTCCGGGCTGGCCGTAGCCGGCGTTGTTGACCAGGGCGTCCACCACCCGGCCATGGGCGGTCAGGTGATCCAGGATCGCGCCCGGCGCGGCCGGATCGGCGAGGTCGGCGGCGACAGTCAGAGTCTCGACGCCATGGCGCAGGCGGATGTCCTCGGCCAGACGGTCCAGGCGGTCGGCGCGCCGCGCGGTGAGCGCGACGTCATAGCCGTGGCTGGCGTAGATCTTGGCGAAGGCCACCCCGATCCCGGCCGAAGCTCCGGTGATCAGCGCCAGTTTGCGGTCCATGCGTGCCCCGTCTTGAGTCCCAGCGGCGTCCTTACGCCAGATCGGCGATCTCGTCGTCGGTCAGATCGCCGGGCACCAGGGTGACGGGCACCTTTCGCGAGCCCCACTTGACCCCCTCCTTGGCGATGGAGGCCACAAGGGGGCCTGGGCCCCGGCCCTCCACGGCGGCGGCCAGCACCAGGATCTTGATGGCGGGGTCTTCGCTGATCACCTTGCGCAGGGCGGCGCGGGTGTTGTCGGCGTGTTCGATGATGAATTCCGGCGCCATGCCGGTCTCGGCGATGACGAACTCGGCCATCTTCTGCAGGGCGGCCTCGGCCTCCTCGCGGGCCTGGCGCTCGATCTCCTCGCGCACGCCCGACCAGTGCTCGAAGACCGCCGGCTCGATCACCCGCAGCAGCGCCACATGACCGCCGGTGGAGCGGGCGCGGCGGCAGGCGAACTTCAGCGCGGCCATGAACTCGGCGCTGTCGTCGGCGATGACCAGGAACTTGCGTTGGCTCATGGGGCGACGGTGGCTTGCCCCGTCTCCTGATGCAAGCCACCTCGGATGCTAGGGTTTAGCTGCCCCAGAAGCCGACGATCTTCTTCACCTCGGCCAGGGTCGGGGCGGCGGCCTCGCGTGCACGTTCGGCGCCGGCGGCCAGCACCTTGTCGATCTCGGTGGGGTCAGCCAGCAGGCGGCGCATCTCGGTTCCCACGGGGCCCAGCATGGCCACCGCGAGATCGGCCAGGCGCGGCTTGAAGGCGCCAAAGCCCTCACCCGCGAACTCGGTCAGAACTTCCGCCGAGGTGCGGCCGTCGAGGGCGGCATAGATGCCCACCAGGTTCAGGGCCTCGGGCCGGTCCTTCAGCTCGTCGGGGGTTTCCGGCAGCGGCAGGGGATCGGTCTTGGCCTTGCGGATCTTCTGGGCGACCGTGTCGGCGTCGTCGGTGAGGTTGATGCGCGCGGCGTCTGACGGATTAGACTTGCTCATCTTCTCGCTGGCGTTGCGCAGGGACATGATCCGCGCCCCGGCGCCCTGGTGGATAGGCTCAGGCAGCGGGAAGTAGCCGGGCACGTTAAAGTCGTGGTTGAACTTGGCGGCGATATCGCGGGTCAGCTCGACATGCTGCTTCTGGTCGTCGCCCACCGGCACGTGGGTGGCCTTGTAGAGCAGGATGTCGGCGGCCTGGAGCACCGGGTAGGTGTAGAGGCCGACGCTGGCGCTCTCCTTGTTCTTTCCCGACTTGTCCTTGAACTGGGTCATCCGGTCGAGCCAGCCGACCCGGGCCACGCAGTTGAAGATCCAGGCCAGCTCGGCGTGCTCAGTCACCGCCGACTGCGGGAAGATGGTGGCGATCTTGGGGTCGAGGCCCGCCGCCAGATAGGCCGCGGCGATCTCGCGGGTCTGGGCGGTCAGCTTGGCCGGGTCCTGCCATTCTGTGATGGCGTGCAGGTCGGCGACGAAGATGAAGGTCTCCGCCTCGTGCTGCATGCGGGTGAACTTCACCAGGGCGCCGAGATAGTTGCCCAGGTGCAGGTCGCCGGTGGGCTTGACGCCGGAGAGCACGCGTCGTTTGCCGGCATAGGCGGCGGGAGCTTGTTCGGTCATGGGATCAGGCTTTGAAACAGAGGACGGTCAGGCGCACTTCGGCGCGCCGCGGGGAGCGGGATCAGGCGCTGCGCCATCGCCAGGTGAATGCGTCCAGATAAGCCATGGCCGATGCGAATAGTCCGCAAAGGCCGCTCAAGCAAGCCCGTCAGAGTTCGGGAACCGCCACGGCCACGTCGCCCTTGCGCCGCTTCAGCGCCCCGCGCACCTCGGCCGGGGTGACGCCGCCGAAGGCGAACAGCAGCACCGGATAGAGCAGGGCCCCCACCATCGAAACCAACAGGACGGTGATCTCCTTGGCGTGGCCGATGCCGGCGAGCGGCGTCTCGAGATGGTTGCGGAAATGGGCGGCAAGCGCCAGGGCCACGCCCAGGACGGCGCTGGCGGCGATCACCCGGATGATCCTGCCGATGGCCCGGGCCGATGGGCGATAGAGGCTCTGACGCCAGAGCAGGACCGCCATCTGGGCCACGGTGACCCAGGAGGCGATGGCCGTGGAGACGGCGATGCCGGGGAAACCAATGGTGTAGAACAGGGCCACGCCCAGCACGATATTGACCCCCACCGAGATCAGCGAGAACCGCATCGGGGTCTTGGTGTCCCCGCGCGCGAAGAAGGCCGGCTGCAGGATCTTGATCAGCACGAAGGCCGGCAGGCCCCAGCCGTAGTGGAACAGCAGGGCGCCGGACGAGGCCGCGTCGGCGTGGGTGAACTCGCCCCGGGCGAAGAACCCATCGGCCAGATAGACCGGCATGGCCATCAGGGCCGCCGCGGCGGGCAGGGTCAGGGCCATGCCGAAGACAATGGCCTGGTCCATGGCCCCTTGGGTGTCCTCGTGGTCTTTCAGCTGGAAGGCGGTGGAAAGCCTGGGCAGCAGGGCCACGCCGATGGCGACGCCCACCAGGCTGAGCGGAAGCTGGTAGAACCGCTCGGCGACGTTCAGCCAGACCCGCATGCCGGCCACCTGGGAGGCCAGGATCGCGGAGATGAAGAGATTGATCTGCACCGCGCTCGACGCGATCACGCCCGGCACGGCGCGCTTGGCGAGCGCCTTGATCTCCGGCGTGAACCGCAGGGCCCTCAGGCGCACCCGGGCGCCGGTGCGGTGCGCGCCCCACCAGCAGACGCCGGCCTGGCCGACGCCGGCCACCAGCACCGCGACCGAGGCGGCGAAAGCCGCCTGGGTGGGGTCCTTCTGCGGCAGCACCGCGATCAGCATCACCACGTTGAGGATGGTGGGGTAGAGGCCGTAGATCACGAACCGCCCCCGCGCCGTCAGGATGCCCGCGAACAGCGAGGCGATCGAGATGCAGACCAGGTAGGGCATGGTGATCTGGGTGAGCAGCACCGCCAGCTTGAACTTGGCCGGGTCGCTCATATAGCCAGGGCTGTAGGCCATCATCAGCCAGGGCATGGCCAGCTGGCAGATCACCGTGACCACGACCGTGGCCGCCGCCAGGGTCGCCAGGCTGTCGGCGGCGAAGGCGTCGGCCGATTCCTTGCCGTCGCTGGCCAGGCGGCGCGAATAGTCGGGCACGAAGGCCGCGGCGAAGGCGCCCTCGGCGAAGATCCGCCGGAACAGGTTGGGGAAGGCCTGGGCCGTGAAATAGGCGTCGGCGGCGATATTGCTGCTGCCCCCCAGCCGCGCGGTGATCACCAGGTCGCGGGCCAGGCCCATGAACCGGCTGACCAGGGTGAGCGCCGAATAGATCATCGACGAGCGGATCATCCCGCCGGACTTGGCGGGGGTGGGGATCGAGGGTACGGCGGGTTCGGTCACGCTCGCTCTGTGCGCAGGGCGGGGCGCGCCGTCAAGGGATCAGCGCGCCACGCTGGCCCGGGCCCGCTGCAGGTTGGAGCGCGACTTCGACGAGGCCGAGGCCTCCGCCTCGTCCAGGGCCAGCATCAGCCCGGCCTTCAGGCTGGTCATGGCCTTGGGATCGGTGAGCTTCTTTCCCTGTGCGTCCACCACGTAGAAGGCGTCCACCGCGCGCTCGCCATAGCCGTCGATATGGGCCGAGAGGATGGAAAGACCGGCCTCCGAGATAGGCTGGGCCAGGGCCACCAGCAAGCCGGGGCGGTCGCGGCCCGAGGCCTCCACCACCGTCGAGACCTCCGAGGCGTCGTTGTCCAGCATGACGGTGGGGATGATCGAGAAGGCCGCGGCGCGGCCAAGATCCGTCAGCCGATTGGTCTCGGTCTTGAGGGGTTCCCCCCGGGCGGCGGCCTCCAGGGCGTCGGCCAGCCGGCTCAGCGCCTTGGCGTTGTCGGAGCCATAGGCCGCGCCGGTGACGTCCTGCACATAGAAGACGTCGAGGGCCTGACCCTCGCGGGAGGTGAAGACCCGGGCGCCCATGACATTGGCCCCGGCGGCGGTGACGGCCTGGGCGAGATCGACGAACAGGCGCGGCCGGTCGGGCGCGGCGACCACCACCTCCGAGGCGTTCAGCCCCGGGCGGATATGGCCCTCGGCGGCGGCCCCGCCCTTTTCCGCGCGGCGGGCCAAGGCCGCATGGCCCTGGAC
>JAYVDG010000217.1:0-2241 GCA_043749525.1 Phenylobacterium sp. | reverse complement strand
CGACGCGCTGTCCTGGTGGGGCGAGGCGCTACTCCGCAAGGGCGAGATCAAGGCCGCCATCGCCAAGTTCCGCGAAGCCGACAAGTACGCGCCGCGCTGGCGCCGCAACCACCTGCTGTGGGGCGAGGCGCTGGCCAAGCTGGGCAAGACCGACGAGGCCCGCGCGAAGTGGCGCGCAGCAGCGAAGATGGACCTTTCTGCGGCGGACCGTGCCGCGCTCAAGGCGCATGGGGTCTGAGATGGCGAAGACACCAGAACCCGCGCCCACCACGCCGGACCCCATCGAGATCGCCATGGAGGCCGAGGCGCATGACCGCGCATCTGATAGCCCCGCGCGGCGAGTGCTTCTCAAGCACGAGAAGCTGATCGGCTGGCAGATCGCCAGCGAGCGGGCCGGGTTTGCGCTGAAGCTCCTTACCGGGCTCGCGGGCGTGGCGGCGGCGGCCATGCTGGGGGTGATGGCCTGGAACGCCAGCCAGGACGACAGCCTGGTCATAGACCCCGTCAGCGCACCGGAGGACCTCGTGCGCGAGGGCACCACCGGAGCGGCGCTGGCGCATGCGCTGCAGGATAAGCTGGTGCAGCTGCGGGCCGACACGCGCGCGCCGCTGGTGTCGGCCGAGGTGCGCGAAAAGGACGGCGGCGGCCTCAAGGTGCAGATCCCGGGCTCCGGCGTCAGTCTAGCCGACCTGGACCTCGCGCTGCGCCAGGCGCTCGGACGCCAGACTCACCTTTCGGCCGAGGTTTCGCGCGTGAATTCCGGCTCCGAAAAAGGCGCTCTTGCAATCACCGCGCGGCTGGGCTCGCAGCCCGGCGTGCGGCTGGTGCAGCCGGACGGCGACCTGGATGCCCTGATGGGTCGGGCCGCAGAATACGCCTACCGCACCGCCGAACCGATCAAGTATTCCAGCTGGCTGGCGGAGCGTGGGCGGACCGGGGAGGCCGTTCAGGTCCTGAACCGTATGACCAGCGTCGGCTCCGACATGGACCGGGCGCTAGCCTATTTTGCGCTCGGTTCTTTGCAGATTGGGACGACCCCGGCCCGCCAACGCCACCTGCTCGCCGAGGCGGTACGCCTCTCCAACGGGCGTGTTGGGCTCAACAACTACGCCGCCGTCGAAAACGTTCTGGGTCACGCCGAAGCCGCCTACCGGGCCTGGGTGCGGCTGATGAAACGCCCGGAAATGGACTTGGCTCTCTACACGGACGAGGTACGGGCTTTCATCAAGTTGCTTCCCGCCGCCAACATGGCCACCATCCTGGGTGACTGGGATGGGGGGTTGGCCATACCCTGCAGCCGCCTGAAGGTCTCGCCTTGCCAAGCCGCCAGCCTCGTCGATGCCGTGCGCGCCAATCCGGCGCTGGCGAACCCCTCGCGAGACAACCAGGTCCCCTATGGCGCCCAGGCCCTCGCAAACCTGCACGACCTGCAATCGGCTGAGGCGCTTCTCGCGCTCAGGCCTCCGGCGCCCGCCGACATGCCTCCCGCGAGCCTGGCCTACGACGATGCCGACTGGCTGATCGTGCGTTCGATTATCGACCGCGAACGTGAAGACTGGGCTGCGGTGCTGCGCAACGCCGATGCTTGGGAGGCGCTGGCGACGAAGTGGCCGTCCTTTCGCGCGCCTTACACCGTCAGCAGCAACCGCGGGCTGGCGCTTGCGGCGCTGGGCGACCGGGCGGGCGCCGAGCGCGCCGCCGGGATACTGCCGCTCGACTGCTATCGCTGCGTCATGCGGCGCGGCCTGATCGCGGCCCGGCTGGGACAGTCAGCGGCCGCCGACCGCTGGTACGCCGAAGCCTTGCGGCAGGGACCCTCACTTCCCCAGGCCGAAGCGGAGTGGGCGGCGGTGCTCCTGAAGCAAGGCCGTGTCGACGCCGCCATCGCCCAGGCCGCCGCCGCATCTCGCAAGGGCCCGAGGTTCGCCGACGCGCACGAAGTCTGGGGCGAGGCCCTGCTCGCCAAGGGCGATGCCCGAGCCGCGGTTCGCAAATTCGAGGCGGCGGCCAAGTTCGCCCCCCGCTGGGGCCACAACCACCTGCTGTGGGGCGAGGCACTGGCCAAGCTGGGCAAGGCGGATGAGGCCCGGGCGAAGTGGCGCGCGGCGGCGACGATGGACCTCACCGCGCCCGAGCGCGCTCGCCTGACTGTCCTCCTCGCCGCGCAATGACCTATCACCCCAGGAAGGACTGTAGATGACGGACACGCGCCGGAAGACCGACATCAAACCCGAGCTTGAG
>JAYVDG010000216.1:0-6413 GCA_043749525.1 Phenylobacterium sp. | reverse complement strand
CGTCGGTGGAGAGCAGGCGCGCGCCCAGGTCGGCGCGGCCGATCCGCCCGCCGGCGTTGATGCGTGGACCCAGCACGAAGCCCACATGGAAGGCGGTGGCCGGTCCCTGGCTCTTGGCGACGTCCAGCAAGGCCTTCAGCCCGGGATTGCGCCAGCCGGACATCACCTTCAGCCCCTGGGAGGCCAGGGCGCGGTTGAACCCCACCAGCTGGGTCACGTCGCAGATGGCGCCCATGCAGGCCAGGTCCAGCCACTGGCGGATATCGGGCTCGGGACGTTCCTCGCTGAACAGGCCCTGCTTGCGGGCCTCGCGGTTCAGGGCGGCCAGCAGGACGAAGGTGACCCCGGCGGCGGCCAGCACCCCCTGCCCTGACTCGCAACCCGGCCGGTTGGGGTTCACCAGCGCCGTGGCGGGCGGAACCTCGTCGCCGCGCATCAGGTGGTGATCGATCACCACCACCTCCAGGCCGATCTCGACGGCGTAGGTGACGGCTT
Organism: Phenylobacterium sp.; assembly: GCA_043749525.1. GTDB lineage: Bacteria > Pseudomonadota > Alphaproteobacteria > Caulobacterales > Caulobacteraceae > Phenylobacterium. The sequence goes on along the minus strand of JAYVDG010000216.1, from coordinate 5,918 downwards.
CCATCGCCGCCGCGCCGCAGTCGACGGTGATCACCAGTTCGACCCCCTCGTCCTTCAGGCGGCGGAAGGCGGCGGGAGATGGGCCATAGCCCTCGGTGATGCGGTCAGGGACGTAGATGCGCAAGGAGCTGCCCATGGCGCGGGTCCAGCGGACTAGCTGGGCGGCGCTGGTGGCCCCGTCGACGTCATAGTCGGCGAACACCGCCATCGGGCGGCCCTTGGTGACGGCGTCCACCAGGATCGTGGCGGCCTTATCCATGTCCATGAAGCTGGACGGGTCGGGGAACAGGGCCTTGAGGGTGGGGTTCAGATAGTGCTCGCCCTGGCCGTCCTCGACCCCGCGGGAAGCCAGGGCCCGGGCCAGGGGCTCGGGCAGGCCGAGCGCCATCTCGTGGCGGCGCACGGTCTCGGGATTGGCGGCCCGCTCGCGCCACAGCCGGCCGCTGAGCGACTTGGTGACGCCCAGATAGCCCGCCGGGATGGAGCCGTCGGCCATCACACCGGCCTTTTCATCCGCACTTCGCGAACCGTCTGGGTGGCGGAGTTCATGACGATGGTGTGGGTGTGGACAAAGCCGTCCTCATACTGGACGCCGTCCAGCAAGGCCCCGTTGGTGACACCGGTGGCCGCGAAGATCGCGTCGGCGCGGACCATCTCGTGCAGGTCGTACTTGCGGTCGAAGTCGGTGATGCCGATGCGCTTGGCGCGGGCCTTCTCGTCGGCGTTGCGGAATACCAGGCGGCCCTGGAACTGGCCCCCGACGCACTTCAGCGCCGCGCAGGCCAAAACGCCCTCCGGCGCCCCGCCCTGACCGACATAGAGGTCCACGCCCGTCGAGGGATCGGCGGTGTTCATCACACCCGCCACATCGCCGTCGGTGATCAGATAGATGCGCGCGCCCACCGAGCGGACGCTGGCGATGATTTCGGCGTGGCGGGGGCGGTCCAGGATGCAGACCGTAATCTCGCTGGCGTCGACCCCCTTGGCCTCGGCCAGGGCCTCAACGTTCTGGGCCGGGGTCTTGTCCAGGTCGATGATCCCCCGGGGATAGCCCGGCCCGCAGGCGATCTTGTCCATGTAGGTGTCGGGCGCGTTCAGCAGCGTGCCCTTGGGCGCCCAGGCCATCACCGACAGCGCGTTGGCCATCGCCTTGGCGGTCAGGGTCGTGCCCTCCAGCGGGTCCAGGGCGATGTCGATCTTGGGGCCTTTGCCGCTGCCCACCTTCTCGCCGATGTAGAGCATGGGCGCTTCGTCGCGCTCGCCCTCGCCGATCACGATCTCGCCGTCGATGTTCAGGTCGTTCAGGGCCGTGCGCATCGCGTCCACCGCCGCCTGGTCGGCCGCCATCTCGTCGCCCCGTCCCACCAGTTTCCAGGCGGCGATGGCGGCGATCTCGGTCACCCGGACAGCGTCCATGACCAGACCGCGATCCAGAATTTCGGAACTCATGAACACGTCTCCTGCCGGAATCCGGCATAGCCGGCGACTATCGTGAGATTCTCATATGCGCGCGATGCGCAAGAGCCGCGGTCTTTCGAGCACTGAGGGCAGATTCGCGATGCGGTCTATCGCCGCCGTGAGCACCGATTCGGCCACGGCGTGCGTTGTCAGCACGATCGGGACCCCATCTGCATTCTCCACGGGCTTCTGTAGGAAGCTTTCGATGGAGACGCCGGCCTCGGCCAGGGTCTCCGACACCGCGGCGATCACGCCGGGCTCGTCCTTGACCAGGAAGCGCAGAAAGGCGCGCCCCATGCTCTTGGCGGGATCAACCGGGGTGAAGGGCTTCAACTGGCCGGCCGGCTTCTGGAAGACTGGACGCACGGCGCCGGTCATCAGGTCGGCGATGTCGGCGGCCACGGCGGCGGCGGTGGGGCCAGACCCCGCGCCGGGACCCTGGAGATAGATGGTGCCGATACGGGTCCCCTCGATAAAGAGGGCGTTCAGCGCGCCGCCGGCCTGGGCCAGGGGATGGTTCAGCGCCACGAGGGTCGGATGCACGCGCACCAGCACGCCCTCGTCCGACCGGCTGGCCGAGGCGATAAGCTTGATGCGGTAACCGAGGTCCTTGGCCAGCTGGATGTCCAGCAGAGCGACCTGCTCGATGCCTTCGATCTCGGCGGCGGCGTAGTTGGGCGCGCAGCCGAAGGCCAGGGCCGCCAGGATCGAGATCTTGTGGGCCGCGTCGAAGCCGCCGACATCCATGGTCGGATCAGCCTCGGCGTAGCCCAGGCGCTGGGCCTCGGCCAGGACGGCGCGGAAGGCGTCGGCCGGACCCTGTTGGCCCAGCATGCCCTCCATCTCGGTGAGGATGTAGTTGCAGGTGCCGTTGAGGATGCCGGAGATCGACTTGATGTCGTCGCCGACCATGGCCTCACGCACCACCTTCACTGCCGGGGTGCCGCCCATGACGGCGGCCTCGTACAGCAGGGGCACGCCCTTGGTCTCGGCCAGCAGCGCCAGTTCCGCGCCGTGCTCGGCGATCAGCGCCTTGTTGGCGGTGACCACGGGCTTGCCGGCATTGAGCGCCGCCTCGACCGCGGCCTTGGCCGGGCCGTCAGAGCCGCCGATCAGCTCGACGAAGATGTCGTTGTCGGGGGACTTGGCCAGCTCCACCGGATCGTCGAACCAGGCCAGGTTGGAGATGTCGAAGGGCCGGGGGCGCGAGCGCGAGCGCGCAGAGACCCCGGTCACCACGGCCTGCCCGCCGGCGGGCGCGAAGCCCGGCCGGTCGGACAGGAAATTCAGCAGCCCGCCGCCGACCGTGCCCAGGCCCGCGACACCGATACGCCAGTTTTTATCACTCATCCGCCCTACGCTCCTTCAGAGCTTCGGAGGATTGATCCTCCATCCACACGGCCATGTCCTCCGCAGCCTCGGCGAAGGAGGATCATTGGGCCGCCAGGGTGTTGTGGGCCCGGCCGAGGATCTCTTCGGAATTGGCCAGGAACTTCTTCACATTGCGGGCGGCTTGGCGGATGCGGTGCTCGTTCTCCACCAGGCCGATGCGGACATAGCCCTCGCCGTACTCGCCGAAAGCCACGCCGGGGGCGACCGCGATGCCGGCCTCCTCGATCAGCAGCTTGGCGAACAGCATGGAGCCGGCCTCCTTGTACTGCTCGGGCAGCGGGGCCCAGGCGAACATCGAGGCCGGCGGCGACGGAATGTCCCAACCGGCGCGCTTCATCGAGGTCACCAGGGTGTCGCGCCGGCTCTTGTACGTGGCCCGGATCTCGTCGACACAGTCCTGCGGGCCATTGAGAGCCGCCGCCGCCGCAACCTGGATCGGGGTGTAGGCGCCGTAGTCGAGATAGGACTTCACGCGGGCCAGGGCCGCGCACATCCGCTCATTGCCCACCACCATGCCGACCCGCCAGCCGGCCATCGCGTAGGTCTTGGACAGCGAGTTGACCTCGACCGCCAGGTCCTTGGCGCCGTCCACCTGCAGGATAGAGGGCGGCGGGTTATCGTCGAAATAGATCTCGGAATAGGCGATGTCGGAGAGCACCAGCAGGTCGTGCTTCTTCGCCAGCGCCACGGCCTCCTTGTAGAAGTCCAGATCCACCCACTGGGCCGTCGGGTTAGACGGATAGGACAGGATCAGCACGCTGGGGGCCGGGCTGGAGTGGCGCATGGCGGCGCTGACGCCCGACAGGTACTCCTCCGGAGAGGGGGCCGGCACGTGGCGGATGACGCCGCCGGCCATGATGAAGCCGTAGGCGTGGATCGGATAGGCCGGGTTGGGGCACAGGATCACGTCGCCCGGCGCGGTGAGCGCCTGGGCCAAGTTGGCGAAGCCTTCCTTCGACCCCAGGGTGGCGATCACCTCGGTGTCAGGGTTCAGGGTCACGCCGAAGCGCTTCTTGTAGTAGCCGGCCATGGCGCGGCGCAGGCCGACGATGCCCTTGGAGGCGGAATAACGCCCGGCCTTGGGGTCGCGGGCGGTCTCGATCAGCTTGTCGACAATGTGCTTGGGCGTTGGCATGTCGGGATTACCCATGCCGAAGTCGATGATGTCCACACCCTGGCCGCGCAGGCGGGCCTTGATGCGGTTGACCTCCTCGAAGACGTAGGGGGGAAGGCGTCGGATGCGGTGGAATTCGGGGGTCATTTTGAGCTCGGGCCGCATGCCTTGCGGCGGTAGGGAGCTGAAGTCGCACATGGCGGGTCCCGGTGCGGGGTTTCGCCAAGCAGGTTCAAGATCGTTCGCCTCCGCGGGCCTATCTCGGCGACGGAGGCGGTGTAGCTCGCGCCCGCTGCGCCTTGGCGAAGGCTTCGGTGGCCGCGGTGGTGGAGACCGGACCGGTCGCCTCGGGGCCTGCAATATCCCGCGCCCGGCCGGCGAAGGCGTCGGTGCCGGTCAGGGTCCAGGTGCTGGGCGCGGTGTCGCGCACCAGCTCGGCGCCGGCCACCTGAAGGTCGCTCGCCGCACGGCCGAAGGCCGGCAGGGGGCGCACGTCGGCGGGCACGGGGGGAATGTCGGCGAAGGTCGGGTAGTCGTGGCTCACGCGGGCCTTGGCGGCGACCTCGGCGGCGATCGGCGAGGCCGGGTTCACCGCGGCGGTGACGAAGGGGTTGGAAATCGCGCAGCCGCTCAGCATCGCGGCTCCGCAGACACAGACCTGCAGGCTCGTCCGCAAGGGTTCCAAGCGACTCATCACGAAAAGTCTAGGCGACGCGTTCATCTTGGCGCTGGTCTTATGCCATGATTGCGTTGGGCGAAAGAGCGCGAGCGCCGAGCTCGCAAGACAAACCTGGGAGAAGACGGTCATGAGCAAGCAGCCGACCAAGACCAAGGCCGCCAAGGCCAAGGCGTCGGACAAGGCCAAGACCGGCTCCGGCAAGACCAAGACCAAGGCCGCCAAGAGCGCCGAGCCGAAGGTGAGGGCGCCCACGGCCCCGCCGCAAACGCTCCGCGCCGAGGCGCCCAAGGCTCCCCGCGCCGAGACGCCGCGTCCCGAAGCGCCCCGCATGACGATGAACCCCGCGGTCGCGGCGGCCTTCGGCGGCAGCGTCGACTTCGCCCCCGCCCAGCTCAACGCCGAGCAGCGGGAGATGATGGAGAAGCTGTCGGCCAACCTGGCCCGCGCGGCCCTGACCGCCCAGGGCGCCATCGCCGAGGCCGCCCTGCGCCAGGCCGAGCGGCCCGCCGCCCTGCAGCCCGATCCCTTCCATGTGGCCCCGGCCCTCACCGACGTGATGGGCCGGCTCGCCTCCCAGCCCGACCGCCTGGTCCGCGCCCAGGCCGACCTGTTCCAGCGCTACCTGGAGCTCTGGCAGTCCGCCGCCCGCCGGGCCAGCGGTGAAATCGTGGAGCCCTCCGTTGCGCCGGCCAAGGGCGATAAGCGGTTCCTGGACCCGGAATGGAGCGACAACCCGGTCTTCGACGTGATCAAGCAGTCGTATCTGGTCACCTCCAACTGGCTGAATGCGCTGGTCTCCGAGGTCGAGGGCGTCGACCCCATGGCCAAGCGCCGGGTCGAGTTCTTCATGAAGATGCTCACCGACGCCTTCTCGCCGTCGAACTTCCTGGTTTCCAATCCGGCCGCCCTTCGCGAGGCGATGTCGACCCAGGGGCAAAGCCTGTTGCAGGGCATGGAGAACTTCGCCGCCGACCTGACCCGTGGCGGCGGCACCCTGGCCATCAGCCAGACCGACTACGACATGTTCAAGATCGGCGAGAACGTCGCCACCGCCCCGGGCAAGGTGATCTTCCAGAATCAGGTCCTGCAGCTGCTGCAGTTCAACCCCACCACGGAGACGGTGTTCGACATCCCGCTGGTGATCTTCCCGCCCTGGATCAACAAGTTCTACATCCTGGACCTGCGCCCCGAGAACTCGATGATCCGCTGGCTCACCGACCAGGGGATCACCGTCTTCGTCGCCTCCTGGGTCAATCCCGATGTGGAGATGGCCGC
>JAYVDG010000215.1:0-6422 GCA_043749525.1 Phenylobacterium sp. | reverse complement strand
CAAGGCCGGCAGATGAGGCATGGGCAAGCCGCTGGGGATTCCGCCGAACCGGCTGCCGATGGTCTCGACGTCCAGATGCAGCAGGGCGGCGGCCAGGGTCGCAAGGACCACGCCGATCAGCAGGGCGGGCCAGCGGGGCCCCCAGCGGCGGATGACGAACACGACGGCGATGCACGCAAAGCCCAGGCATAGCGCCGCCACGTTCCCGGTCGGCAGGGCCCGGCTCAGCGCCAAAAGCTTCGGCGCCAGCGCTCCGGGCTCGGGTCCAGCGAGCCGGAGGCCCATCAGATCCTTGAGTTGGCTCGCGGTGATGGTCACCGCGATGGCGGTGGTGAAGCCCACCGTCACCGCGTGCGGCACATAGCGGATCAGGCTGCCCAGCCGAACGAGCCCGCCAAGGGTCAGCATCATGCCTGAGAGGAAGGTCGCCAGAATCAGGCCGTCGATCCCATGCCTGGTGGCCGTCGCCGCCACCAGGACAATGAAGGCGCCCGCTGGCCCGCCGACCTGGAACCGGCTGCCGCCCAGGGCCGAGACCAGGAACCCGCCGACGATGGCGCTGTAGAGCCCTCGGTCGGGTGAAACCCCCGAGGCGATGGCGATGCCCATCGACAGCGGCAGGGCGAAGATCGCCACCGTCAGACCCGCGACGGCGTCGGCGCGCAGATCCCTTAGACCATAGCCCTCGGCGAAAATGGTCGCGAGCTTGGGGGTGAACGCGCCTGAGAACCGCCGCTTTACAGCATCGCTCATGTCAGCGCCTGAGCCTCTCGCCCCACGTGGCGATTTGGCGAAAATCTTGCATTTCACGCCGCGACGCCTGCGGCAGATCAACATCGCTGGCTTGACTTCTCGTTAGGTCGCCGAGGGTGAGGGACATGGTCGCGACATAGCCGCGAGCGCCTCACCCCTCCGCCCCAGGCTCAAAGGAGCCCCTCCATGTCGGAGTTCATCGTCTACGGCATTCCTGGCAGCCCATTCTTGCGGGCGGCGTTGGCCACGCTGGAGGAGAAGTCGGCCCTCTATCGCGCCGAACCCATGGCGCCCGGAGAACACCGGAGCGAGGCCTACCGCGCTATGAATCCCTTCTGCCGCGTACCCGTCGTCAAGCACGGCGACTTCGTCCTCTACGAGACCCAGGCGATCGTCCGCTATATCGACGACTCCGTCCCCGGCCCCGCCCTGCAACCCGCCCATCCGAAGGCGGCGGCGCGAATGAACCAGATCCTGGGGATCAACGACTGGTACGTCTTCCCCAAAGTCATAGCGACGGTGGTCTTCCAGCGCATCGTGGGGCCGACCATCATGGGCGCCACCGCCGATGAGGACATCTGCGCCGCAGCCATGCCCGAGGCCCAGGTCTGCATAGACGTCCTTGAGGGCCTGCTGGGCGAGAGCGCCTATCTGGCGGGCGACAGCTTCACCCTGGCCGACCTGATGCTCTATCCGCAGCTCGCCTACCTCTCCCAGACACCCGAGGGCAGGAGCCTGCTGACGGGCAAGCAGCTTGCGGCCTGGCTGGAGCGCATGTCGGTACGCCCCAGCATGCTCGCCACCTTGCCGCCGGAACCGTTCCGGGCGGGGTCTAGCTAGTGCGGCGTCACGTTCCGGAGCTTGCCCTTCTTCTTGCCGCCCCAGCCGTGGGGCATCTCGGCGGGGCCGTGGCGGGCCTCGATGTCCTTCTGGAGGGCCTTGGCGGCCATAAGGTGGGCGGGGAAGACGGTGTCGATGGCCCAGCCGATGATCGGCACCTCGGAAGTGCCGGCGTCGGCGGCGAGATAGACCCCCATGCGCAGCAGGGTGGCGAGCGACGCCTGAGCCGCGAGCCCCTCGATCATCAGCAGGCCGCCGGCGGCGACGCTGTAGATGAGGTTTGCGCCCGGCACCCAGGCGAGGACGCCGTCCAGGCCGATGCCGAAGGGGCCGATGCCGACGAGCCGGTCGGACAGGCGCTTGACCCGTTCGGCCGTGCGCCACGATTGGTGCGCCCTATCTCTGGATACCGCCATCCCGCCTCAACGCGCCTCCTTATGGAAAGCTGCACCTAACCCAGGAACACGACCCGGCGTTTTTCCTTGCCGGCCCGGATGCGCGACAGAACATCCTTGTATTCCGGGCTGTTGGCGGCGTCTTTTCGCGCGCCTTCGAAATAGATAGTGTCTTCCATGTGTTTTAGCAGCATGTCGGCCGACCACTTGTGGCCGGTGAACAGCATGTCGGCCAGCTTCCCGGCCACGGGGACCTCACCGACCAGGGTGTCGATCGCGATGATGGCGCACATCTGCAGCAGGATCATCGGCGCGGCCCGCGCGCGAACCCCGTCGAAGATCAGGATGGAGCCTGCGCCGAGGCTGTAGATCGCGCCCGCCCCCGGAATCCAGGTCAGCAGGCCGTCCAGGCCGATGCCCAGCGGCCCGATCCCCACGACGTTGTCGGAAAGCTTCTTCGTCCGCTCGATGCTGTTGCGGATGTTGTGCAGGTCGATATGCGACTGCGCGAAAAGCATTCACCGCTCTCATTCGTGATTGGCGCGTGACGGGCGCCTGAACCCGGCTGTCACGCTTGTCGGGGTTAACCCCGACACTCTGGCCTAAGCGTGCGACAGCTCAAAGCCCGCACCCGGCCTTTTCGCGCGACAGGCTAAACCAAAGGCTGCCTTTGCGCGTATGGCGGGAGGGCGCCTCGCGAAGGCGCCGGATTCGCCCTATGTTTGGACCATGGCCAAGATCGACCCGCCTCTGCTGATCGTCACCACCCACTTCATCGAGGGCCGACCCGTGCGTCAGCACCTGGGCATGGTGTCATCGCAGGCGATCCTGGGGGCCAATGTGGTGCTGGACCTGATGAACGCCATCCGCGACTTCATCGGCGGCCGGTCGAAGGGCTATGAGCGGGTTCTCGCCCAGGCCCGCGCCGATGCGATCGAGGGCCTGGAGGCCGAGGCTCGCGCCCTGGGCGCCAACGCCATCGTGGGCGTGGATCTGGATTACAACACCGTGGGCCCCAACGGCTCGATGCTGATGGTCTCGGTGAACGGGTCGGCGGTTATTCTGTAAGCTAGACCAAATCCCCCGCCGCGGCGTCGAACAGCAGGTAGGTGCGGCCGGCGTCGCTGGCGAGCAGGTGGCTGACCTCGAAGCCCTGGTGGTCGCGGGCGGCGGCGTCGTCCAGCATGTCCTGGAAGCCGTTGAGATAGGTCACCACCTGGCGGCGCAGGGTCTCGTCGGTGAACAGGCGGCGCGCCAGGCGGCGCGTGGCGGCCGGCGCCAGCTTGCGGACCACTTCGCGGGAGCCATCGACGTCTTCCACCTGGATGGCTGCGCTGATCTCGTCGATACGGCCCTTGGGCAGCAGGGCGGTGGGATCGATGCCCATGGCCGCGACCTCGGCGGCCAGTACCTGTTCCAGGCCCGGCTTGCCGGGGGCGCCGCCCTCGTCGATGGACGACAGCAGGTCCTTCCAGGTCCACTCGTCGGCGGGGTCCTCAGCGGCCGGGGAGTGTTCACGTACGGCTGGCGGACGGCCACCGGCCTGTTCGAAGACGTTGGAGAACTCCTCGTCCGTCGCGGTGGGCGTCAGGCGCAAGCGGCGGCGGGCCGGCAGCTCGGGTTCCGGCAGCGGCTCGGGCGGGCGCGAACGCCGAACGGGAAGCTCGGACTCGACCGGCTGGGTGAGCTCCAGGGCGTCGTCCTCGTCTTCCTCGATATCGGCGAACAGGATCTCAGGCTCGGGCTCCGGCTCGCGGCGGCGGCTGGCGCGCGAGGGCGGCGGGGCGGCGATGCGCTCGCGCATCTGGGCGGGCTGAGGCGGCGCCACGCTGCCGGCGCCCCCGGCCACCGTGCCCATCATCCGGACGGCCTCGCTGAGCATCTCGTAGTTGCGGCGAACGCGCTCCTGGAAGGCGGCGTCGATGGCCTGGGTCTCGTCGGAGGTCCGGCGGGCCTGTTCCATCAAATCGTCGATACTGTCGGCCATGGCCTGGCGCACTTCCTCGGCCTGGCCGCGGGCGGCGGCGGGCAGACGGGTGGCGCGGGCCTCGATGTCGGCCATCATGCCGGCCAGCTCGTCCAGGGTGGCGCGGGCGGCCATGGCCCCCTCCTCCAGCTTGCGCGCGGTGGCGGCGCCGGCCTGTTCGACCATCTGGGCGGAGCGCTCGATCAGGTCGCGGGCCTCGGCCAGGCGTTGCTCGAAGACCTGGTTGGCCTTCTGGCCGGCGCTGAAGGCGGCCTCGGACAGCTGGTCCACCTGCTCGCGAGCGGTGACGGCATGGGCCTCAGCGGCCTTGCGGGTCTCCTCGGCGGCCTGGCCAAGGCCCTGGATCGAGGCGCGGGTCTGCTCCTCCAGCTTGCGGCGCTCCTCGGCGGCGGCCTGGGAGACGGCCTCCATGGAGTGCAGGGTCGACTGGCCGAACTCGTCGCGCTCGGCCTTGGCCGATTCCGCCAACTCGCGGAACTGCTCGGCGGCCTCGGCGATCAGCTCGCGCAGGGCCTCGCCGCCCTTGACGGCGCGGTCGCCCATCTCGGCGGTCGACAGCCTGGCCTGGGTGATGAACTCCGAAAGCTGGGCCGCGTGGGTCTCCGACTGGGCCCCGAAGGCCTCCTGGTCGGCGCGCAGGGCATGCGCCACGGTGACCAGCCCGGCGCGTTGCTCGGTCAAGCCCTGCTCGACGCCACGGATCTGGTCGGTGACCCCGACCCCGGCGGTCTCCAGACGGGAAATGTGGCGGGTGAGGTCCTCGCCGGCCGTGCGGGCGGCGTCGCTGGCTTCACCGGCCGCGGCGGCCAGGTCGGCGGCGCGGGCGGCGAGCGCGGCCTCGGCCTCGCGCAGCTGGGTCTCGGCGAGGTCCGAGGCCTCGGCCACCATGCGGGCCTGCTTGGTGATGGCGTCGGCGACGGCGCCGGCCTGCGCGTCGAGGGCCTGGGTCAAGCTGACCATCTGGGTCCGCTCCTGGCCCAGCACGCCGGTCAGTTCGGTGGCTGTGCGCGCGCTGGTGGAGGTGGCCTCGATCAGGCGCTCGCTCTCCGAGGCCAGGGCCTGGCGCAGGGCCATCAGTGTGTCGCGGGCCTCGTCGGCGGCGGCGCCGGCCCGGACGATCTCCTCGCGGACGGATTGGACGACATCGCTGGCCCGCGCGCCGGCGGCCATGGCCGGGGTGACCATCTCGTCGGCCAGCTGCTTGGCGCGATTGGCCTCGACGCCGAGCTTCTGCCCCTGGCGGATCATGTAGGCCGCGATCCAGACGAAGGCCGCGGGGCCCACCGCCATGGCGGCCAGCACGGTGAGCGCAAAGGGGTCGAAGTCGAAGGGCGACACGGCCCGACGATAGCCGAAGGCGAACGCGATGGGCGCCAGGGCCCAGAGCACCGACACCACCAGGGCGGCCAGATAGACCGGCCAAGCCGACGGCAGGTCGGAGCGGACCGCCTTGGCCGGCGCGGGCTCCGGGCGCGGGGCCGGAATCTGCACGTTGGCCGGGGCGAGTTCGGCGGCGGGCGGGATCGGCGAGAGCGGCACGGAGCTTTGCGGTTCGGCCAGCAGCGGCGCGATCGGAGGAACGGCGGCGGCGAGGTCCAGGTCCGGAGCCGCCTCAGGCGCGGCGGCGCTCAGGCGCGGCGTCGCGTCCTCGTCGGTCAGGCTCTGGAAATCTACCGGCGGATGCCGCTTCTTGATCTTCATTCGCGGCCTGTCTCAAGCGCCTTCAACCTGCGATCCGGCCCCCGCGAAAACCTCGCGCGGCCAAAATTCGCGCCCCAACGGAAAGGATTACCGGCGAACCGGGCGCGCGGAAAGCGTCATTGGACGGAATCAGGTCCCGTGGAGACGGATTGTCGCGGAGTCCCGAAATGGGGCGCCAGACGGGGCGTCAGGTTTTGAGGACCTGGGCCTTCTGGGTGGGGCAGTCGGAGGCCTTCTGGACGTGGTCCATGACCTTCACGGCGGCCCGCTTGGCCGTGGCGGTGCGGGCGATGACCCGTTCGGCGGGCGCGGGGTGCTCGATCTTGGGGGACTCGATGGCCACCCCGAAGTGCGAGTAGGCGACGGCGGACGAATGCACCACCACGGCCGCAACGATTTCGGTCAATGTCTGCACTGGAACACCTCCCCGAGCCCGATGCGATTCCGTCGATCGTCGGTATATGACAAGCGCGGCCGTGGCGCGACGCCATGTAACGTGAAATTTTCGTCATGTAACCGGGAGACCGGGCAGATCGCCCCTGAAACCCGGGGATTAGGGTGACGGATGTGCCGGCGTCGGGTCCGTTTGCGGATTCAGTTGCGCGTCATCCAAGCGCGTCCTTCCCCCCTTGCGGGAGAAGGAAACCCTTAGAGTCTGACTCATAATGTTTCTGATTATGATCAGAGGCTTGCGAGCCTTCTGGTCATGAGCTGGACCGAGGCCATGAAGAGCCAGGTGGTTGAGC
>JAYVDG010000214.1:0-2256 GCA_043749525.1 Phenylobacterium sp. | reverse complement strand
GGTTCCGGCGGGCACGGTGGCCTCGCGCCGAAAGTCGGCATATTTCAGCGCGATCGACAGCTTGGGCGTGATGGCCGCGGTGAACTGGGCGTCCCACTCCGAGCCGAGGTTCGAGCCGGTCCGCTGGTCGTCGAAGTCGTGGTAGCGGACGACGAGATCGGTGTTGAACAGGTAGGGCCGCTTGAAGCGCGGCTTGACGTTGAAGCTGATGTTCTTGTCCTCGATCCCGTCGGCGAAGCTCTTGTTGCCGCCGGGCGAGACGAAGGCGTCGGCCCAGCCCTGGAAGGCGTGGACCGTGGCCAGTGGGGTGGTGAAGCCCCGCACCCCGTCGCCCTCGAGGGACTCGTAGGAGAGCTTCACCGTGTAGATGTCGAAGGTGCCGGCGACGTCGGCGCCGGCATAGGCCAGGTCGAAGGGCGCGGTGTTGCCGTGGTACTGGCTCTGCACCGCGTAGGTGGCGTTGTAGGCCACCTGATAGAGGCCGACCCAGGTCTTGCCCGAGGCCTTCACCCCCTTGGTGATCGAGGAGTTGATCGCCGAGTTTCCGAAATCGAGCGCGTAGACGAAGCCCTGCAGGCGCAGGGCCTCGGCCGGCGACCAGGTGACGTTCAGCAGGTGGCTGTCGCTGTCCCAGTCCTTCAGTTCACCGAGGATGCGGTTGATGTGGGTGACATAGGCGTAGGTCCCCTTCACCCGGCCGAGCGCGAAGTCGGCGCGGACGCTGTCGAAGGTCTGCTCGTCCTGGCGCCAGCCGACATTGCCGACGAAGCGCTGGTCATCCAGCAGGATCCGCTGGCGGCCGGCGGTCACCTGCAGGGCGGCGCTGGGCGTCCAGGTGAGCTGGGCGCGGTTCAGTTCGGTGACGTCCGGATCGTTGATGATCGGATAGCGGGCCTTGTCGGCGCCGTTCAGGGGCGGGGTCAGAGCGCCGGGGACATTGACCGCGAAGTGCTCGGGGCCGATCTGGCGGACATCCTCGAATTCGACCAGGCCCTTCACGCCCTTAAACTCGGCGGTCTCCCAGCCGAGCCGGGTGCGGACCGTGAAGGCCTGGCCCTGGTCGCGTAAGCTCGCGGTCTTGGTCTGATCGACCTGTTCGTAGCGGGCGCGGACCTCCAGCAGCAGGTGGCCGGCGGCGATCTGGTCGCTCAGCGTCGGCTCCGGCGCGGGCGGCGGAGCGGGCTCGGCGACCTCCGCCTCGGGTTCTGGCGCCGGTTGCAGGTCTATCGCCTGGGCCTGGGCCAGCCCTGCCCAGAGCAGCGCCGCGGCGCCCGTTCCCAGGGCCAACCGTGTCTTGGTTCTCTTCATGCCTGCATCCCCCGAGGCCAAAAAAAACGCCCGGCGAAGCCGCTGTGCGGCCTCTCCGGACGTCGTTGTCCCTTCCATCCGACGATCAGTGTCGGCGGCCCTGGCGGGCCCGCGCAGAACCTCGTTGTCCCGCGTGTCGCCCCTAGGGAGAGGCGCGCGGCGGGCGGCGGCAATGGGAAACCGGCGCTATGCCGGCCGATAGGGGGTCAGCGGCGTCATATTGCACAGCAGCAAAGCAGGACTCGGGAGGTCCCTGCTCGGAATTCACGCGTTTTGACGCTCCCGCGGGGTCCATCGAGCCCATTCTCGCGGGCTTTGGACGCCCTTCAAGGCGATGCAGGCGGCGGCATCGCCCCGGTCGGTCGACGACAACCGGCCACGCGAGGGGCCTGGAGTCAGACGATTTCGCTGCACCCGCGAAGGGTCAGCCCTGCTGGGCGTCCTCGGCCTCGGCGGCCTCGAACGCCGCGCGGCGGGCCTCCATCTGGGCCATTCGCTCGGCGCGCATGGCCGGGTCCCACGCGTTGCGGGGGCCGACGTGCATGCCGCCATCCACCAGCATGCTGACACCGGTGACAAAGGCGCTTTCGTCGCTGGCGAAGAACAGGCAGGCGTTGGCGATGTCTTCCGGCAGGCCCGGCTTGGCGATGGGCTGGGCGTCCGGCGCGGTCTGGGCCATGCCCTGCTTGATCATGGTGGCCATGCCGGCCGGGATCACGCTGCTTGGGGTGAAGATGTTGGTGAGGATCAGGCCGGGACAGATGGCGTTGACCCGCACCCCGTCTCGGGCCAGCTCGGCGGCGGCCACCTTGGTCAGGTGGATGACGCCCGCCTTGGCCACCGAATAGGCGATGGGCCCGGCCCCTGCCTGGGTACCGGCGATGGAGGCGGTGTTGACGATGGCCCCGCCGCCGCGCGCCATCAGGTGCGGCAGGGCGTAGCGCATGC
>JAYVDG010000213.1:0-2257 GCA_043749525.1 Phenylobacterium sp. | reverse complement strand
CGATGCGGTCGGCCGAGGCCCGGGGCAGGCCGCCGCCGCGGCGGGAGGCCGAGCCGTCGTCGATGAAGGCCAGGCCGCGGCCGCGCAGGGCGCCGGTGAAGGCGCTCATGGCGCTGTCGGAGCCCACGAAGCGCGAGCCGAGATAGTTGGTCACCCCGAAATAGCCGGTGGCGCGGCTAAGCAGCCAATCCAGCTTCTTCACCGTCTCCTGGCCCTGGGCCTGGGCCATCAGGGTGTAGGGGCCGGGATCGTTGTCGGGATAGTCCACCGGCTCCATGGGGGCTTCCAGCAGCACCTCATGGCCGTTCTGGCGGGCGAGATCGATCCAGCCCTGCAGGCCGTCGGAATAGGGCACGAAGGAGAGCGTGATCTCCGGCGGCAGGTTCTCGATGGCCTGGCGGGTGGCGGTGGCGTTGAGACCCAGGCCGCCGATCACCAGGCCGACCTTGGGACGGCCATTGCTGGCGAAGGGCCGGGCATAGGCCTCGGCCGGGGTCCTGCCGCCCGAGCCGATGATCGGCAGCAGGCCGCCGGACCCTTGCGCGGTCAGGCCGGCGATGGGGGCCGGGGGCAGGGGATCGGCGGCGTGGAAGGCCTGGCCGCCGGGCACGGTGATCACCGCCTGACCAAAGGCCGCGCCGGGCCCCAGGGGGTTTTCCGAAAGGCGGAAGATGTCGGTGGAGAGCGTCGTGCCGCCGGGATGGTCGGCGGTCAGCGCCTCGCGCCAACCGGGGGGCGCGGCCATGGCGGCCACCTTGGCCAGGCTGATGCGGACCACGGGCGTGCCGGCCTTGGGATCGCCCATCAGGGTGACCAGGATCAGGGCCGCGGACATGAACAGGAAGGCCGCGCCGCCGGCGCCCACATAGGGGTTGGCGATGGCCTTGGCGAACATCTCCTGCGCGTTGATCCCAGGGCTGGGGGCGGTGGCGACGGTGACAAGCTTTTTCTTGGAAAACATAGACATGACCACGCGCAAGGCTTCAGCCCGGAGCCTGCGCGATCATGGTTAATGAAGGGCTACTTTTCGCCGCGCCGCAGTACGGCGCGGGGTCGCAGGCGGGACTGCGTAGAGCGCGCCCGGCGCGCTCTACATTTTTGAGTTCGGAGCCCTTTTCAACGGGTCAGATGATTCATCTGACTCTAAAAGGCTCGCGGCAGCCCCGCCTGCTGACTATTTGGCGAGCGGCTTGGGCTCGAGCTTGGGCAGCTTGGAGACCACCTCGGCCATCTTGGCGGTGGGCTTGGGCAGCTTGGGCGTGGCCGCGACCGAGCCGTAGCGCAGGACGTCCTTGGCGCGGGCCAACTGGAAGTCGCCGGTGGTGGTGTTGAAGGCCTCCGGGGGCGCCTCGGCCGGCTCGTGGGCGCCGACGCGGGTCTTGCCCTCTTCGGCATTGAGCGCGTTGCGGAACGAGGCCTCGCTGAACTGGAAGGCGCGGTTGGCGATGGCCTGGGCCTCGTCGCGGGTCTCGGCCACTTCCAGGTCCGGCTGGATGCCGGTCTTCTGGATGGAGCGGCCCGAGGGGGTGTAGTAGCGCGCGGTGGTCAGCTTCAGCGCGCCGTCCATGCCGCCGCGCAGCGGGATCACGGTCTGGACCGAGCCCTTGCCGAAGCTGGTGAGGCCCACGAGTTCCGCGCGCTTGCGGTCCTGCAGGGCGCCGGCCACGATCTCGGCGGCCGAGGCGGAGCCGGAATTGATCAGCACCACCATCGGCAGGCCGCCGGTGGCGTCGCCGGCGCGGGCGTTATAGCGCTCCACGTCGCGGGGATCGCGGCCACGCTGGGAGACGATCTCGCCGCCGTCGAGGAACAGGTCGGAGATGCCGACCGCCTGGTCGAGCAGGCCGCCCGGATTGTTGCGCAGGTCGAGGATCAGACCCTTCATCTTGGGGTTCTTGGCGCGCAGGTCGGCGATGGCGGCTTCGGCCTCGTCGGTGGTCTTCTCGTTGAAGGCCGAGACCCGCAGATAGCCGATATCGCCCTCGAGCTTGGCGGTGGCGGACTTGGGCTTGATCACCTCGCGGATCAGCTTCACGTCGAAGGGATCGGTCTTTTCGCGGGCGATGGTCAGGGTGACCGCCTCGCCGGGCTTGCCGCGCATCTGCTTGACCGCGTCGTTCACCGACAGGCCCAGAACGCTCTCGCCGTTGACGGCGGTGATGAAGTCGCCGGCCTTGACCCCGGCCTTGAAGGCGGGCGTGCCGTCCATCGGCGAGATCACCTTGACCACGCCGTCCTCGCTGGTGACCTCGATGCC
>JAYVDG010000212.1:0-2259 GCA_043749525.1 Phenylobacterium sp. | reverse complement strand
TGGACGCCGACCTCATGGCCACGGAGGCCGCGGTCGCCGGGGCCTGGCGCGCTTATCTGGACCGAGTCGCCGAGGCGCACCGCCAGCAGCCGGCGCGCGCCGGTGTCTCGCTAGGCGGAGTCCGCAGCGGGCTGCGGGCGATGTCCCGCGATCTGATGGCCCATGCTGAAAAACGCCTGGCGGCCGCTGGCGAAGTCCGGCTTGAGGGCGGACAGGTGACGCTCCGCGACCACGACCCCTTCGCCGCCCTTTCGCCGACGATGCTAGCGCGACTCCTCCAGATCGAGGCGGCGTTTCGGGCGGGAGGACTGACGCCGCCGGACATTGGCGGACTGGCTGACCCGGATGAGGAGGATACGGCCCTGATCGGCCTTCTGATCGGGTCCGGACGTCTCATATCGCTGCGCAATCACGCGCTGCGCCAGACCCTGGCGTTCCATCGCGAGGCCTTCGACGTCGCCCTTGAGACCCTGCGGACCGCCTTCCCTGCCCCAGTCCAGTTCACGACCGGCGAGGCGCGGGCGGCGCTCGCGACCTCGCGAAAGTTCATCGTGCCGGCGCTCGAATTCCTCGACGCCCGCGGCGACACGGTCCGCCGGGGCGACGTGCGACAGGTAGCCGACGCACAAAACCGTTTCTGCGTTCCACCGAACCCGCCTTAGTATTGGAGACGTTGGAGGTGACTGGAGTCTGGTGGCTTCCCTGGTCTTCAAAACCGGTGACACGTCCCAAAGGCGTGTGGTGGGTTCGATTCCCATCCACCTCCGCCAGCTGGGCGCTCCGACCGGCGCGGACGCGAAGATGAGGACGGACCCATGACCGCGATCCCTCAGGCCTTTTCCCTGCGCGACATGTCGGGCGAGATCCGGGCGTTCCCCACGGCGCGCGCCGCCCTGATCTGTTTCGTGAAAGAGGACTGCAACACCTGCAACCTGGCCGCGCCGGTCCTGGAGGCATTCCATCGGGCCTGGGGCGATCTGGCTGACGTCTGGATGTTGGGGCAGTCGGCCGACGGCAACGCCATTCTCAAGGACCGCCACGGCCTGACCCTACCGATCCTGGACGACAGCGCCCTCAGGACATCGCTGGCCTGGGGCTTCGAGATCGTGCCGGCGGTGTTCTGGATCGGCGCGCACGGAGAGCCGCGGCCGCCACTCGAAGGGTTCGTCCGCCAGGAATGGGAAGCCCTCGCGCACCAGATCGCCGACGACCTCAAGGCGCCGGCCGCGGCGGTGGCGTGGGCGGACCTGCCGGAGTGGCGACCGGGTTGCGGGTCGAAGCACCTGGACCCCGACAATCATGATCGGTTGTTGGCCGAGGCCGAGGGGAGCCCGATCCGCGCGCGCCGAATCGAGATCGCCAGCGCCGACGACATCGACGAGTTCATGTTCGACCAGGGCTTCAGCGACGGCCTGCCGGTGGTCCCGCCGACCCCGGAGCGGGTGTTGCGCATGCTGTCGGGCACGACGCGCGATCCCCAGGACATTGTGGCGATCGTGCCCCCGAACATGGCCCCGGCGACGGTCGAGAAGATCGCGATCAACGCCGTCATGGCCGGCTGCCGGCCCGAGTACCTGCCCGTGGTGATCGCCGCCGTGGAGGCCGTCTGCACCGACGAGTTCAACATGCATGGCGTGATCGCCACCACCATGGGGGCCTCCCCCGTCCTGGTAATCAACGGCCCGATCCGGGCGCGGATCGGCATGAACATGAAGCTGGCCGCGCTGGGCAATGGCAACCGCGCCAACGCTACCATCGGCCGCGCGCTGCGGCTCCTGGTCCGCAACCTGGGCGGCGCCCGGCCCGGCGGTGTGGACCGCTCGACCCTCTCGAGCCCGCTGAAGTTCACCATGTGCTTCGCCGAATGGGAGGAGGGCTCACCGTGGGATCCGCTGCACGTCGAGCGTGGCTTCCAGCGCGAGGATTCTGTGGTGACCGCCTTCGCCATGACCAGCGGGCCGGTGCAGATCGTCGATCAGGAGTCCCGCAAGCCCGATCAGATCGCCGGCACGCTGGGCCTGGGCCTCGAAGGCATGTTCCTGTCCAAGATACACCGGATGCCGGTCGACGCCCTGCTTGTCGTCTGCCCGGAACATGCCAGGACCCTCATGTCCGAGGGGGACTATTCGAAGGCCCGGCTCCGCGAACGCATCCAGGCGGTCACGGCCCGTCCGCTACGTGAGATGGTGGCCAACGAGGTGTCGGGCGCAGGCATTTCCGTGACCTCGGCCGCCAAGATGACCGAGGCCCAACTGGCGG
>JAYVDG010000211.1:0-2260 GCA_043749525.1 Phenylobacterium sp. | reverse complement strand
ATGACGTGGTAGCGATCGCGCAGACGTTGGGCGACCCAGTCCCAGTTGCGGCAGTGGTCGCGGCCGCCATGGACCAGGACGAGCGGCGGCGCGCCCTCATTGCCCCAGTCGACATAGTGCAGGCGCAGGCGCTGCGAGAAATAGAAGTGGGACGTCGGGCCTTCCATGGCGGTCTCCGTAAGCCAGCGGCGCGACCCTTAGCACGGCAAAGGCCGAGCCGGCCGTCTCGGCCGCGGTCGTGTGGCTGGAACCGCTCCCGAGGTCAGCGGTCCAGGGGTCATGAGTGGGGCGCATGTCTTTCATTTCGCAAATAAATATCGCGGAGTCTCAAGGCTCGCATTGGGTATTCGGATATAGAAAAAACTCTCGGCAGATTCCAGAATTCCTGCCTCGATCCGCGTGAGGTTCCCGGGTGTGTTGGCCCCGTTCGGCGCCCTGGCCGGACGCGCCTGCAAGGACCGCCGATGAGCGCCGCCGTCTTGATATCCCGAGATCTCGTCTCGGCGCCTAGCGCAGGTCCATCCTCGGCCGCGGCGCAGTCCTCCTCCCCGATCGGCGCCTCGGCCACCCCCTTTCTCTGACCCACAATGACGGCCCTCCGGCTCGCACCGGGTAGGGCCGCGCGAGACTTCCCATGACCAAGACCGCTCCCCGCCACCGCCTCCGAACCCTGCTGCTCCCCGCCGGATCGGCTCTCGCCTTGCCTGGTGCGGCCTTCGCCGAAGACGCCGCGACGGACGTCGTCGTCGTCCTGAGTCAGGACCTGGAAGCTGAGCTCGCCGGGGCCTTGCGCAGGGCGGCGGCCTCGCCGAACACGGCCTTCCAGGTGGCATAGTCGGCGACCTCATGGAGGATCAGCACATACGGCTCACACATGGAGACGCCGCCCGAAGAAGGCCAGGATCTCGTCGCGGGCGGCGATCGTGGGCTCCCCCGCCGCGTCGATCAGGTGGGCGGTGACCACGCTGTGGGGGAAGGCCACGTGCCGCTGGAAAAAGGGCGGTGGGTCAGTGTGGGCGGCGCTGTCGGGCAGGGTGCGGCTGACGAACCGGTCCCCCAGGGCCTGGGACAGCGCGGCGAACCGCTCGGCCCGGCACACTTGGTCGTCCTCGAACCGATAGGCGAGCACTGTCAGGTCCTCGCGGTCGAGCCGCTGGCGGACGGCGGCTAGGTCGTCGGGCGAGATGTCCAGGCCGCCGGGGTCGTCCAGAGGCAGGGAGGGCTGGGAGAGCACCGGGGCCAGCACCGCGCCTTCCAGCATCATGGTCACGGCGAAGTTCCCGGTGAATCACATGCCGATGGCGCCGACGCCGGGGCCGCCGCACTCGGCGTGGGCCTGCCGCGCCAGGGCGCGCAGCCAGGTGGTGACCGGGCTGGAACCGCCCGCCCCGAAGGCGCGGAACTCGGCGCTGACGCAGGCCCGCCGGAAGATGGCCGCCCCCTCGTCGGCGCCCGGAACCGCCCCGTCGCGGCCGAACAGCGAGGGCATGTAGACGGTGAAGCCGGCGCCGCGGACCCAACGGGCGAAGCGCGCCACATGGGGGCTGATGCCGGGCATCTCGGTCATCACGATCACCGCCGGACCGCTTCCGGCGATGTGCACCACCTTGGTCGCGCCCTCCAGCGTGATATCGCGGGGTTCGAAGTCGGTCAGGGGATCGTCTTGCTGAGGCATGGGACGGGCTCCGGTCAGGCGGGGACGAGGTGCTGCAGGTGCTTGAACCCGGCGGCCTTGGCGAAGTCGGGCAGGCGCCAGAGGACACCGGTGGCGCCCCAGGTTCCGTCGGCCACCTCGGTGAGGATCGCCGAGGTCATGACCGGCCGCGGGTCGGTGTCGGGCTTGGCGGCGGCGACCGCCTCCTGGATCAGGCGCACGGCCAGGGCGCGGGCCGCGTCGTCGAGCACCCCTTGCGGATAGTGGAAGAGCACGACCACCGGGATCATGCGGTCCAGGGCGTCAGCGCGCCCCGCGAACAGGCCCGGCGCCACCTCGTCGATCAGCACCCAGGTGACCAGGGCGTGGCGCGGGTCGTCGCCGCCCTGCTCGGCGGCCTTGGCGGCGGCTGTGAGGCCCTGGGCGATGCGGGCCTGAGCCCGGGCGTCGAACACGCCCTGCGGGCCCTTGGCGATGATGGTGGGCATTGGGCGGCTCCGGTTGCGATGACCCGGTGAGATTTGCGTGGGACCCGGCTCGGCGCTAGAGTCGAACACGACACCTTTCGCGGAGAACTCGCCAATGACACGGGTCGCGGTCCTGGCC
>JAYVDG010000210.1:0-2260 GCA_043749525.1 Phenylobacterium sp. | reverse complement strand
CCTGCGTGATCCACGCGGTCTTCCCCTTTCTGTTCGAAAAGACCGCCAGCCACTGCGTCGCGCGCCTGCACGGCCACATGTCGCTGCGCGGGCGATTGCCGCGGCACGACGAGACCGTGGTGCAGATCTGAGCGGCGCATCCTGACGCGCGCACCCACTTTCTGATCGTCATGGCCGGGCTTGTCCCGGCCACCCATGATCTCCGTGGTTCGGCAAGCTTCCGCGGCGCGCGCCGTGCGATCTGTGGACAGGCGGTGATCATGGATCCCCGGGACAAGCCCGGGGATGACGACCTTTATTGTATGGCGCCTACCCCTTCGGTTCGATCAGATCCCAGCGGTTGCCGTAGAGGTCCTCGAAGACCACGACGGCGCCATAGGGCTCACTGCGCGGGGCCTCGAGGAAGGTCACCCCGGCGGCAGTCATCCGGGCGTGGTCGCGGGCGAAGTCGTCGGTGTGGAGGAAGCCCATGACCCGGCCGCCGGTCTGGTGGCCGACGCTGGCGACCTGGGCCGCGCCCGACGCCTGGGCCAGCAGCAGGCCCGCCCCGCCGCCGGACGGCGTCACCACCACCCAGCGCTTTCCGCCCCCCATCTCGGTGTCCTCGGTGAGGGTGAAGCCCAGGCCGTGGACGTAGAAGTCGAGGGCGTCGTCATAGTCGGCGACGACGAGGGTCGTAAGGGCGATGCGCATGGCGTGGCCTTAGCCGACCCCGTCGCCCGCGTCAGCCGGTGAAGCGCGGGGAGAGCAGGAAGCCGAAACCTGAGATCACCTTGGCCACCAGCCGGCCGGCGGCGCCCGGCTCGTCCTCGCCCTGCATCAGCACCGCCGAGGCGATGCCGCGCCCCAGCACCCAGATGGTCAGGGAGACCTCCTCCACCCGCTCGGGCGGCACGCGGTCGTCGCCCTGGAACGAGGTCTGGAAGGTGGCGAAGGCCGCCCGCTCGGCGGCGCGGACGGCATCGTTGGCGGCCAGGGCCTGCTCGGTCTGCATCAGGGCGTAGAGCTGCGGGTTGCGGCGGATGAAGGTGAGGAAGGCGCGGGAGGCCGCGTCGATGCGGTGGGGAAACTTTCCGCTGCCCATGGCCTGGTCGATGGCCCTGGCCAGCTCCTCCCAGCCCTCGATGGCGAGCGCCGCCAGCAGGGCGTTCTTGTCGGCGAAGTGGTGGTAGAGGGTGGCCACCGCATTGCCCACCCGGGCGGCGATCGTCCGCAGATGCAGGCCCTCGGCGCCGCTCTCCTCCAGCAGTCCGCGCGCCGCGTCGAGGGCGCGGCGGCGCAGGGAGCCGGGACCGGCGTTCAGCTTCAGCTCATCACTCACGGCGTCCTCCCGCCGGGAGTTTGGCCTAGAGACGGGACGGAAGCACCACCTTCATGTCCTCGTAGCCCTTCACGAAGATCGAGAAGGAGCGCTTGGGCTCCTCCAGCAGCTGGATGTCGGGGAAGCGCTTCATGATCTCCTCCCAGATGATGGTCAGCTGCAGCTCGGCCAGGCGGTTGCCCACGCAGCGGTGGATGCCGAAGCCGAAGGACATGTGCTGGCGCGGGCGTTCGCGGTCGACGATATAGCTGTCGGGATTGGCGATGACCGTGTCGTCGCGGTTGCCCGAGACGTACCACATGGCGACCTTGTCGCCTTCCTTGATGGTTTTGCCCCCCAGTTCGAAGTCCTGGGTCGCGGTGCGCGACATGTGGGCCAGCGGGGTCTGCCAGCGGATGGTTTCCGACACCATTGAGGGGATCAGCGACGGGTTCGCCTTCAGCTTGGCGTACTGGTCGGGGTTCTGGTTCAGGGCCAGGACCGAGCCGGAGATGGTGTTCCGCGTCGTGTCGTTGCCGCCGATGATCAGCAGGGCCACGTTGGCGTGGAATTCCTGCTGGGTCATGTTCCGAGTCTCCTCGCCATGGGCCAGCATGGAGATCAGGTCGCCGGTAGGTTCGGCGTTGACCCGCTGGTTCCACAGCTCGGTGAAGTAGCCGAAGCACTCGGCCATCATCGTCCGCATCTCCGCGAGATCGGCCGCGGGGCCGAAGCCCGGCGCGGTGGTCATGACGTCGGACCAGCGGGTGAGCTTGCGGCGCTCCTCGAAGGGGAAGGCGAACAGGGTCGCCAAGGTCATGGTGGTGAGCTCTTTGGAGACCAGGTCCACCCAGTCGAATTCCTCGCCGATCGGCAGCGAGTCGAGGATCAGGCCGGCCCGCTCGCGGATCAGCGGCGCCATGATGGAGAGCGCATGGGGCGACAGGGCCGGGCTCACCG
>JAYVDG010000209.1:0-6438 GCA_043749525.1 Phenylobacterium sp. | reverse complement strand
TCGCCACCCGCTACGAGCAGACCGCTAGGGCCTACCTATCCAGGGTCCACCTCGCCGCCGTCGTCATATGGACCCGATGAATGTCAACGCTTCCTAGGCAACGCGCCCGTCCGCGCAACAGCCAAGGTTGCGGGGCGGGTAATTCAATCTATGCATGAATATACTAGGATGAAATCCAATATGACAAACATATGACAGATATTAGAAGCCGATATCGAGTCATTTGCAAGTATATATCCAGTCCGATTCACTTGGCGTTAGTTCGCGCGACCTAGGACTGGGTCACCCCCTAGTACGAGGCCTTGCATGTCCGGCGTCCTCCTCGATCTTGTCCAGCGTTCCTTCCCCATCGCCCCCGACACACCCAGCGCCCTCATCTACGAGCGGTTCGAGGCCGACCCCGATACCCTCGCCATCGCCGTGGTCGGCGCCGATGGCGCGCCGGTGGGGCTGGTGGAGCGCACCGCCTTCTTCCTGGCCATGGCCGGCCAGTTCGGCCGCGCCCTCTATGCGGGCCGCCCGATCTCCCTGCTGATGAACCCCGAGCCCCTGGTGGTGGAGGGCTCTGTCGATGTGGCGGCTTTCTGCGGCGAGGCCCTGGCCGAGCGGCCCTCGGAACTGCTGCGCGGCTTTATCGTCACGCAAGGCGGCCTCTATGCGGGGGTGGGCAGCGCGCTCTGCCTGCTGCAGGCCACCAACGCCGCCAACCGCGCCCACGCCGACGAGATGACCACCCTGGCCGCCGCCATGGACCAGGCCCGGATCGAGGCCCAGGTGGCGCTCACCGCCAAGTCGCAATTCCTGGCGGTGATGAGCCACGAGATCCGCACGCCCCTGAACGGCGTCCTGGCCATCGCCGACATCCTGGCGCGCAAGCTCGCCCAGCCCGACCTCATCGCCTATGTGCGCGGCATACAGGATTCCGGCGAAACCCTGCTGCGCCTGCTCACCGACGCGCTGGACCTGTCGCGGGCCGACGCCGGCCGGCTGGAGCTGAACGAGGACAGCTTTGCGCTGGCCCGTCTCACGGGCGACCTGTTCACCCTCTGGGGCGCCCGGGCCGAACTGAAGGGCCTGACGCTGAACATCGCCTATGACGGCCCCGCCGACCAGTGGGCCCTGGGTGACGAGATCCGCATCAAGCAGGTGTTCAACAACCTGATCGGCAACGCTCTGAAATTCACCCAGACCGGCGGCGTCGAGGTCGCGCTCCGGGTCCGCCGCGACGGCGTCCATCTGGCCGTGGAGGGCGAGGTTTCCGATACTGGTGTCGGCGTGCCGCAGGATCGGCTGGCCAGTATCTTCCAGCCCTTCAGCCAGACCGAGTCGGGGCTCAAGCACGGCGGGGCCGGGCTTGGCCTCTCCATCTGCCGCGAGTTGGTGGACCAGATGGGCGGGACCCTTGAGGCGGCGCGCAACGCCGCCGGCGGCCTGCGTCTCACCTTCGCCATCCCGCTGTTCGATCTGCCGGCGCCTTGCGAGATCGCCTTGGCGCAGGAGGCGCAGCTCCTGGGGCAGGGGGGACTGCACATCCTGATCGCCGATGACAACGCCACCAACCGCCTGGTGGCCGAGACCCTCTGCGACATGTTCGGGGCCACCACCGAGAGCGTCGAGGACGGACTGCAGGCGGTGGCCGCCGCCACCGAGCGCCGCTTCGACCTGATCCTGATGGACATCCGCATGCCCAACCTGGACGGGGTCGCGGCCACCCGCGCCCTCCGCGCCTTGCCGGGCGCGGCCGGCGAGGTGCCGATCCTGGCGCTCACCGCCAACGCCGATCCCTGGGACGCGGCGGGCTATCTGGCCCAGGGCATGGACGGTGTGGTGGAAAAGCCCATCAAGCCGGAACGCCTGATGAGCGCCATCAACGAGGCCCTGGAGACCGACCGCCGCGCGGTGGCGGCGTAGGGTTTCCCACCGCTCAGAACAACAACCGCCGTCATCCCGGGCGACCCGCAGGGGAGACCCGGGACCCAGGGGTATTGATTGCCGCCTCTGGTTTCGGCTGTTGACCCTCACGCCGCGTGATCCCCCAGATGGTGAGCCTTCTCCAACAGGCAGGGGTCTGATGAGCGTCTACACCGTCAGCGAAGTGGCCAGGCTCTCGGGCGTCTCCGTCCGGGCCCTGCACCACTATGACGAGATCGGGCTGCTCAAGCCCGGTCACGTGGGCGAGAACGGCTATCGCTACTACGGCCAGGAGGAGTTGCTGCGCCTGCAGCAGATCCTCTTCCACCGCGAGCTCGGCTTCCGGCTCGAGGCCATCGCCAGGATCCTCGACGATCCCGGCTTCGACCACGCGGCCGCGCTTCGCGCCCACCGCGCGGTGCTGCTGGCCCAGGCCCAGCGCTACCGCCAGCTCGTCCGCACGCTCGCCGCCCTCGAAGGAAAGAACGACATGAACGACAAGGCGGTGTTCCGGGGCTTCTCCGCCGAAAAGCAGGCGGCCCACGAGGCTTGGCTGACCGATCGGTTCGGCGAGGGGGTCAGGACCGAGATCGAGGGCTCCAAGCAGCGGATGCATGCGCAGAGCCAGGGGCAGTTCGATGGTCTGGTGGCGGAGATTGAGACGCTCGAAGGGGAGCTGGCCAAGGCCATGGCCGACGGCCTCCCCGCCGACAGCGCCAGCGTCTCGGCCCTGATCGCCCAGCACCATGCCTGGATCGGCCGCTCCTGGAACCGCGTCCCCACTGCCGAGGCCTATCGCAACCTCGCCCTCATCTACGAAGACAACCCCGACTTCCGCGCCCGCTACGAAGGCCGGGCCGTGGGGTTCACGGAGTACCTCGTGGAAGCCGTGCGGGCCTTCGCGGCGCGGGAGCTCGCGTAGGTTTCCCTTCTCCCGCAAGGGGAGAAGGAAGGCCCTCTAGGCGCTCAACACCTGCGCCTCATCGGCCGCCACGCCGCCCCCGACCTTTTCGTTCCACACCTGCTCCACCACGCGGAGCAGGCCGTCGGCGGTGATGGGCTTGGTGATGTGGCCGTCGGCGCCGGCCTCGGAAGAGGCTTGGGCGTGTTCGGGCATGGCGTTGGCGGTCAGCGTATAGATCGGCGTCGGGTGGGCCTTTTCGCGGCCCTCCCGGCGGCGGATGGCACGGATGGCGGTCAGGCCGTCCATCACCGGCATCTGCATGTCCATGAGGATCAGGTCGAAGCTGGAGCGCGCGACCTCGTCCACCGCCTCGGCGCCGTTCTCGACGCAGGTCAGGTCGACGCCCGCCGCCCCCAGGATCAGCTCCACGACCCGTCGGTTGGTGGGATGATCCTCGGCCAGCAGCACCCGCATGGCGTCGAGGTCGGCCTCCTCATTGGCGGCCTCCTCGTGCTCGCCCCACAGGTCCACCGCCCCGTGGCGGCGCTGCAGTTCCAGGTCCAGGGCGAAGGTGGAACCCTTGCCGGGCGCCGAGGTGGCCGACAGGCTGCCGCCCATGGCCTCGGCCAGGGAGCGGCTTATGGCGAGCCCGAGGCCCGTTCCCCCGAATCTTCGCGTGATCGAGCCGTCGGCCTGCTGGAATCGTCCGAACAGCCGCTGACGGGTCTCTTCGTCGAAGCCGATGCCGGTGTCGGAGACCTCGAAGGTCAGGTGGGTGGAGATCTCGTCGCGCCGCGCCTTGACCGACAGCTTCACCTCGCCGGCGCTGGTGAACTTCACCGCATTGCCCAGCAGGTTAGTGAGGATCTGGCGGATGCGCGGCGCGTCGCCTTCGAAGCTCCCTTCCGCATAAGGATCGACCTCGACGGTCAGCTTCAGGTCCTTGGCCTCCGCGCTCGCGTGGAACAGCGAGGCGCAAGCGTTGACCGAGGTGGCCATGTCGAAGGGCTCGGGGCGGATCTCCAGCCGGCCGGCCTCGATGCGGGCCAGGTCCAGGATGTCGGTGAGCAGGGCTTCCAGGGTCTGGGCCGAGGTCTCGATCAGGTTGACCATCTCGGCCTGGCCGGGGGTCAGCTCGGTGCGGGCCAGGGCGCCGGCGATGCCCATCACCCCGTTCAGCGGGGTGCGGATCTCGTGGCTCATATTGGCCAGGAACTCGCTCTTGGCCTTGTTGGCGGTCTCGGCCTCTTCCTTGGCCTTCACCAGCTCCAGTTCGCCGCGCTTTTCCTTGTCGATGTTGCGCAGGACCCCCAGCACCCGGACGATGCGGCCGCGTTCATCACGGATCGCCTCACAGGCGGAATAGTGCCACTCGTGCGGCCCGTCCTTCTGCGGCATGCGATAGACTTGGCGGAAGGGCGCGCCGCCCTCGACATACTCGTCCCAGGCCCGCATGGCCTCGTCGCGGTCAGCGGGATGGATGCCGCGCCAGATGTCGGCGTTCAGCTCCTCATAGGTGGAGCTGCCCGCCTCGCCGGCCTGCGGGGACTGATAGCCGGCGCCGGTCAGTTCGCGCCGCTTCCAGTCCATCTCCCACATGCGCAGCTCGCCGATCTCCAGGGCGAGCTTCAGGCGTTCCTCGTTGCGCTTGGCCTCTTCTAGGGCGTCGGCGGTGCGGGTGACGTCCACCGACATGATCAGCAGGCCGCCGATCTCGCCGTCGGCCTCGCGCCACGGATTGATCTCCACCCGCGCCCAAAGGTGGCGGCCGTCGGGCAGGTTCACCGGCACCCGGTCGTGCTGCACCTGCTGGCCCTTGAGGCAGCGGTTATAGACCGGGGCCCAGCGCTGGGTGTCGGGATAGGCCTCATAGAGGCTCTGACCGGCGACATCTTCGCTCTGCCGCTGGGCGCGCCAGCGGGGGCTGGCCTGGATGACCCGCATCTGCTTGTCGACCATGCACAGGGCCACGGGGGCGGCATGGACGAAGGCGGAGATCATGTTGCGGGCGGCGGCCACTTCGCCGGCCGCCTTGGCCAGGTCCTCGCGCGCGCTGTAGCGCTTCCACTCGTCGGCGGCCAGGGCCGCCAAGTCGATCAGATAGTCGGCGAAGGCGCGGTCGAAGGCGCGGGGCTCGGTGTTGGAGACAATGACAGCCCCCACGCCCCGGCCATCGGCCAGACGGATCGGCGCGCCGGCGCAGAAGCGGATGCCAAGGGCGCCGGTGACGCCCTTGTGGTCCCTGAACCGCGGATCGGCGCTGGCATCCTCGATCCACAAAACATCGTCGGATTGCAGGATGACGGCGGCGAAGGACGCCTCGCTGGGCACATTGCTCTTCCAGCCCTCGGGCCGCGACGCATGCCAGGTCTGCTGACCTTCCACCAGCACGATGTCGCAGTTGGGCGACTTGGCGTAGGCCTGGGCCAGGCGCGCGATACGCGCCAGGGTCGGCCTCAATTCGCTGAGATCCAGTCCGCCTACGGCGGCCAGACGTTCAGCTTCGCTGTGCGAAGCCGCGTCCTTTTTGGCCATGATGCTTCCCCCGATCCGTGGGCGGGAACGATGAGGCTCACAGAGTTAAATCTCCGTGACTGTCAAAAAACCGGAGTTCGATTGCGCCGCGGCGCGGTCGACCCCTTTTCGGCCTGCGGGAGACAGGGCATGGTGGCTGACGCGACTGATGTTCCGGATCGTCGAACAGCAATGGATTCCGAGTTTGCCTGCGCCGCCGCCGCCCGCCCTGCGTGATCGCGTCGTCGCTTGGCCCGCGCCCCGGCCTCCGCCGGGACCGGGAACGCCCGCGGGTGGGATTGCCCCCGCCGATCAGGTGCTGTCGTGATCCGGGGCGAGCCCGGACGTGGCGACCTGACCTGGTTGTTCGGCGAAATCGGCGCTCAGCTCGCGCGCCGCGACTGGAGCGAGGCCGGGGTCGGCCCGCCGGAGACTTGGCCAGATCCCATGCGCAGCGCCCTGGCCCTGATCCTGCGGTCGGGGTTTCCGATGTTCCTGATCTGGGGACCCGATCAGCTTCTGCTCTACAATCAGGCCTATGTTCCGATCCTCGGCCATAAACACCCCGCCGCCCTGGGATCGCGGTTCTGGACCGTCTGGCCGGAGGTGCGGGACCAGTTGGAGCCGGTGCTCGAGGCGGCGTTCGCCGGCCAGTCGAGCTTCTTCGAGGATCTCGAAATGACCCTGATCCGCGGCGCGGGTCCGGAGACCACCTGGTTCACCTTCTCCTACAGCCCTGTGACGGACGCCCGCGGGGTCACGCAAGGGGTGCTTTGCGCCGGTGTTGAGACCACGGCGACGGTGCGCGAGCGGACGGCGCGAGAAGCCAGAGAGGCCCGGCTGGGGTTCCTCGATCTCCTGGCCACGGAGACGGCGAAATTCTCCGACGCCGACGAAATCCTCAAGACCACGGCGCGCATGATCGGGGAACACCTGGGTCTTTCGGTCTGCGCCTATGCGGATATGGATGAGGACCAGGACGGATTCACCATCCGCGGCGATTGGAGCGCGCCCGGCTCGCCCACCATCGTCGGTCACTATAGCCTGGCGGGCTTCGGCAAGCTCGCGGTCCGCAATCTGGGCGCGGGCCTGCCCCTGGTGGTGAACGA
>JAYVDG010000208.1:0-2263 GCA_043749525.1 Phenylobacterium sp. | reverse complement strand
GAGATCTTCAGGGCGATGCGGCCCTGGGACAGGACGTTGGGGGTGAA
Source organism: Phenylobacterium sp. (assembly GCA_043749525.1). GTDB lineage: Bacteria > Pseudomonadota > Alphaproteobacteria > Caulobacterales > Caulobacteraceae > Phenylobacterium. The sequence goes on along the minus strand of JAYVDG010000208.1, from coordinate 2,216 downwards.
GCCCAGGCCCACCCCGAAGGGCTTGAACTCGACGGTGATCTTGCCGTCCTTGTCCTGGGCGACAGGCACGGGAAACTCGCCGCCGGCCAGGAACTTGGCCGACTCGCCGGACACCGCCGTCAGGTTCGGCTCGGCCAGCATGCGGATCAGGCCGACTCGTTCGAAGGCCTTCAAGGTCGCCTCGCCCTTGTTCAGACCGGGGTCGCCCGCCGTGGTCTTGTTCACGGAAAGCGGGTCGTTGCGATCGGCGAAGTCGAAATTCTGCCGGGTGTACTCGGTGTGATAGGTCCCGGTGGCGGAGTCGTAGACCTGGGTGGCCACCGGTACGCTTCGGCTGATCACCGGGGTCTGGGTGGTGTCGGCCTTGTAGCCCGCGGATATTCCGCCCAGCAGGGCGCCATTGACCGCGAAGCTGGCCGCGGTGCCCAGCAGGTACTGCGGCTCGCCCAGCTGGTTCAGCACGGCCGAGAGGTTGAAGCCGAGCTGCTTGATGACGTTGCGCTGCATCTCGACGATGCGGACCTTCAGCATCACCTGGTCCTTGCCGGCGATGCTCAGCATGTTCAGCACCTGCTCGGGCTTCTCCACCGAGGCCCGGGCGATCTGAACCGCCTTGTCGGCGTCCCCGACATTGGCCACCTGGCCCGACAGGATGATGCTGGCGTTGATGCCGTCCACCTGGACCCGGGCGCCGGGCAGGATGCGGTTGATGGTCTGGGCGATGGCCGAGGTGTCCTGGTCGACCCGGATGTCCAGGGACAGGATGCGGCGGCCCGTGCCGTCGAAGAAGACGGCGTCGGTCTGGCCCTGCTTGACCCCCAGGATGAAGATCCGGCGCGGCGTGCGCAGCACCGCCTCGGCGACGCCGGGACTGGTCACCAGCACGTCGCGGGCGTCCAGCGGCAGCTCGACGATGGCCGACTTGCCCATGGGGACCGACAGGGACTGGACCGCCCCGCCGGTGGCCGACAGGTCGACCCGCACGACGGCCGAGCCCGTGGTGTAGTTGTTGTTCTGGGCGTGGGCGACGCCGGCCAGGCTGGCGGCCGCCAGGGTCAGGGCGGCGAAAAGATGGCGCAGGTTCATCGCACAAGCACCTCGCTGGCCGATCCGCCGCGGTAGATCCGCAGGCCCTGGCCGCCACGCTTGGCGGCGACGCCCCTTGAGGCCGCGCCCCCAAGATCGGCGTAGGAGCGCAGGGCAAGCTGCATCTCGCCCTGGGCCTTGCCGCGCGACAGCACCTCGGCGTCGGCCGCCGGCACTTCCAGCACGGCCACGGCGCCAACGATGGTGCGGGCGTCCTTCTCAGGGTCGGTCTTCTGGTCGATGGCCAGGACCCGCAGGTTGCGCATCAGGGTCTCGGAGACCCAGGTGCGGCCGTCGGCGGCCTGCTTGCTCTGCAGCACGTCCACCCGGTCGCCGGGCAGGATGAAGCCGCCGACGGCGGTCTCGGCGTTGATCGGCACGCTCATGGCGCGCATGCCCGGCAGCAGGACCACGGCCATGTAGCCGCTCTGCCCGCCGCGCACGACCTTGCGCGCGATGACCGGTTCGCCCTTGAGCATCGGCTCCTTGACGATGGCGCCGTCGAAGGCGGCCATCGGGCCATTGGCCATGATCGCGGTGGTGGTCTGGGCGGCCTTCTGGGCCACCTGCTTGGCGGCGGTGTCGGCGGCGGGGGCCGGGGCCGCGCCGTCAGTAACGAAATTGGGGTTCAGGGCCTCGATAGGCCAGGGCTGCCAGCTCATGTCGGTGGCCGACAGGCGCGCGCCCACGGGCAGGTCGCGGCTGGCCACCAGCACATTGGCCACCGGCTTGGCGGGGGCTGCGGCCACCACGACCGGGGCCGGCGGCTTCTTCGGAGCCACCATGCCGCGCACGAAGAACGCCAGCACGATGGCGACGATGGCGGCGACGGCGAAGATGGCGATACGGACGACGCCCATGAACGACTACTCGAGGCTCCCGCGAGGAAGACCGGGGTGACTGAGAGCGGCCCTGCGATCCGCGCGGGCGCACACGATTCGAAATTCCGACCTTCTGCCGGCGCATCGCTTTTGAGCCCCGCATGGTTAACGCGGGCTAAAGGACCTGTGTCAGGGCAGTCCCGGGAAGGCGGCGGCCATCAGGGCGCTGGCCGGGAAGGCCGCCAGGGCGCCCACCGCGATCGCCACGCCGTACGGGACATTCTCGCCCGGTGTGGCCAGGCGGCCGAA
>JAYVDG010000207.1:0-2263 GCA_043749525.1 Phenylobacterium sp. | reverse complement strand
CGTCGGCCTGGATGTCGGACAGCTCGAAGGCCGCGATCAGCTTGGCCTTGGGTTCGTCCTCGTAGCGGACGATGCGGATCACCTCATCCAGATTGAGGAAGGCGATGACCATCCCGTCGAGGATGTGAAGCCGGGCCTCGATCTTCGCCAGGCGGAAGCGGGCGCGGCGGACCAGCACCTCGCGGCGGTGATCCAGGAAGGACTGCAGGCAGCGCTTCAGGCTCATGACGCCGGGCGTGCCACGGGCGTCCAGGACGTTCATGTTGACCGGGAAGCGGGTCTCCAGGTCGGAGAGCTTGAACAGGCTCTCCATCAGCACCTCGGGCTCGACGTTGCGGCTCTTGGGCTCGAGGATCAAGCGCACGTCCTCGGCGCTCTCATCGCGCACGTCGCCCAGCAGCGGGGCCTTCTTGAGTTCGATCAGGCCGGCGAGCTGTTCCACCAGGTCGGCCTTCTTCACCTGATACGGAATCTCGGTGATGACGATCTGGTAGGTGCCGCGACCGTTGTCTTCCTTGGACCAGCGCGCGCGGACGCGGACGCCGCCCCGGCCGGTCTCGTAGGTCTCGGCCATGGAGGCCCGGGTCTCTACGATCACACCGCCGGTGGGGAAGTCCGGGCCTTGAACGTGCTCCAGCAGGTCCATAGTGGTGGCTTCGCGGTTGCTGAGCAGCACCAGGCAGGCGTCGATCAGCTCGGCGGCGTTGTGCGGCGGGATGGAAGTGGCCATGCCCACGGCGATGCCGGACGAGCCGTTGGCCAGCAGGTTGGGGAAGCCGGCCGGCAGGACGACGGGCTCCTCGTCCTCGCCGTCATAGGTGGAACGGAAGTCCACCGCGTCCTCGTCGATCCCGTCCAGCAGCAGCTGGGCGGCGACGGTCAGCTTGCACTCGGTGTACCGCATGGCCGCGGCGTTATCGCCGTCGATGTTGCCGAAGTTGCCCTGGCCGTCCACCAGCGGGTAGCGCTGGGCGAAATCCTGGGCCAGCCGGACCAGGGCCTCATAGACCGCCACGTCGCCGTGCGGGTGGTACTTACCGATGACGTCGCCGACGACGCGGGCGCACTTCTTGGCCGTGGTGGTGGGGTCCAGCCGCAGCATGCGCATGGCGTACATCAGCCGCCGGTGCACGGGCTTCAGGCCATCGCGCACATCGGGAAGGGCCCGGCCGGTGATGGTTGAGAGCGCATAGGCGAGGTAGCGCCGGGACAGGGCCTCGGACAGCGGCTCGTCGATGATGCGGTCGCCGTCGCCTTCGAAGGGCGGTGGAGTGTGTTTGGACATGGGAGAATCGCGAACTCGGTTGCGCGGTGATTCTAGCGGGCCGGGGCGCGCGCGTCTCTAGAGCCGGTCTGCGTCAGATAGACGGTCCACAAGCCAGAGCCGGGCCTGGGGCAGCGACCGGTTCAGGGGATTGAACACGAAGGCCTGCAGGAAGTGGGCGGTGAGATCAAGGCCGGCGCGGACGTCGCCGGGCTGGATGCCGCCCTGAGCCGAGAGCAGGAAGGGCGGCAGGTGCAGGAGCTTGTCCTTGTAGGGCTCGCCGGCCTCGGCGCTGACCGCTCGACCGGTGCGGGGACTGACATAGATCAGGTTGTCCAGCACCCCGGTGGCGGCGCATTTCGACAGGTCGAGGCCAAAGCCGAGGTCTTGTAGAAGCCCCGCCTCGAAGCGCACGAAGATGGCCGGCCAGATGTCGGGATGGATGAGGGAATCGGTCAGGGCCTCGAAGGCGTAGAAGGCGCCTGGATGCGGCTCGCGCTCGGGCAGGGCCGAGGCGGCCACGGCGGCGGCGGCCGACAGGCCGGCCAGCGCCAGAGCGTCGTCAAACAGGGCCGATGGTCCCTCCCCCACCGGCTCCACGGAGGCCGAGCCCAGCTGGTCGGAGACCCGGGCGCGATAAGACATCACCGCCCGCGCGCCCGGCTGCAGGAACGGCTTGATCCGCCGCGACGTACCCCCGGGCACATGGGCGGCATAGCGGCCGTGGGCGGCGGTCAGGAACTCGACAATGGCCCCTGACTCCCCGTGGGGCCGGGCCGAGAGCACGAAGGCGTCGTCTTCGAATTCCATCAGGCGCGCACAAGCCCAGATGCTCCCCTCCTGGGGGAGCTGGCGCGAAGCGCCTGAGGGGGGCGTTGACTCTTGTTTGAGGATGGCAGGTCTCGACTACGTCGATCCCCCTCCGTCTCGTGGCTGCGCAACGATCCACCTCCCCCACATCGGCCTGCGGCCTGGGGGAGGATCTTAGACATCGAAATC
>JAYVDG010000206.1:0-6449 GCA_043749525.1 Phenylobacterium sp. | reverse complement strand
TCAAGCTGGCGAGAGCCGCAGCATGACCCGCCTCATCGCCTCGTCGTCACACCACCTCCGCCTGCGTGCAGCGAATATCCAGACAGGCTCCTAGGCGTGCTTGAGGACCCGGCGGCGTTCCACCGAGGACGGGATGCGCATCGCCTCCCGGTACTTGGCGACCGTCCGCCGGGCGATATCGACCCCGGTTTCCTTAAGGATCTCAACGATCCGGTCGTCGGAATGCACCTCGGCCTCAGCCCGCTCAGTGTCGATCAGCTGCTTGATCTTGTGCCGCACGCTCTCCGAGGAATGGGCCTCGCCGCCGTCGGAATTGGCGATGCCGGAAGTGAAGAAGAACTTCAGCTCGAACATGCCGCGCGGGGTGGCGATGTACTTGTTCGACGTCACCCGGCTGACCGTGGACTCGTGCATTCCGATGGCGTCGGCGACGGTCTTCAGGTTCAGCGGCCGCAGGTGTTCGACGCCGTAGGCGAGGAACCCGTCCTGCTGGCGCACGATCTCCGAGGCGACCTTGAGGATGGTCTTGGCCCGCTGGTCGAGGCTCTTCACCAACCAGTTGGCGCTGGCCATGCAGTCGGCGACGAAGACCTTCTCCTGGTCGGTCCGCGCGCCCGCCGAGACCCGAGCGTGGTAGCGCTGGTCCACCAGCAGGCGGGGCAGGGTGTCGGAGTTCAGCTCCACGTGCCACAGGCCGCCCAGGCCCTCGCGCACATAGACGTCGGGGGCGACCGGCTGGCTGGGCTCGCCGCCAAAGGCCGCGCCGGGCCGGGGCGTCAGGGCCCGCAGCTCGGAGATCATGTCCTTGAGGTCGTCCTCATCGACCCCGCAGGCCTTGCGCAGGGCCGACAGGTCGCGCTTGGCCAGCAGGTCCAGATTGTCCAGCAGGGCCACCATGGCCGGGTCGCAGCGGTCGCGCTCCTTGAGCTGCAGCATCAGGCATTCGCGGACGTCGCGGGCGAAGACCCCGATCGGCTCGAACCGCTGCAGCATCCGCAGCACGTCTTCCAGGAAGGTGAGGTCGCAGCCCAGCCGCTCGGCGGTCTCGGCCATGTCGACCCGCAGATAACCGCCCTCGTCGACGCTATCGACCAGGACAGTGGCCGCCGCATACTCGATGCCGCTGAAGCCCGAGACCATCAGCTGGTCATAGAGGTGTTCGGCGAGCGTCTTCTCGCGGGTCAGGCGCTGTTCGAAATCGTCGGTGTCCTCGAAGGAGCCGCCCTTGCCGGCGCGGGACCAGTCCACCGCCCCGCCCGCGTCACCGGCGCCCTCGGCGTCACCGGTGTTGCGTTCCCCCGGCGAGGCCTCGGCCTCGTGGGTGACGTCCATGTGGGCCTCGGCGGCGCCCTCGGGGATGTTGTCGGAGGCGAAGTCCTCGGCGTCGCGGGGGCCGGCCTCCACATCGGGTTCGGAGTCGCGTTCGTCGCGCTGAAGCAGCGGGTTCCGCTCCAGCTCGCCCTCGACATAGGTCTCCAGCTCCATGTTGGAGAGCTGCAACAGCTTGATGGCCTGCTGCAGCTGGGGGGTGATCACCAACCCCTGGCCTTGCCGCATCTCTAAACGCGCGCCGAGCGCCACAATCGCCTCCTGGCCTGTTTCTTGCTGGACAGGCTAGGCGTGCAATCACGAGTGATTGGTTAACCGGGCTGCGAACTTTTGGTTAACCATGTTTTTGTCCCCTATTTTGGGGATTTCGGCCTGTAACGCTCGAACCAGGCCAGGATCGTGGCGGCCTTGGACGCCGACTGGGACGGCCGCGAGGCGATCCCGCCATGCGAAGCCCCCGGAACCTTGACCAGCGCTGTGGGCACGCCGCGCAGCTGCAGGGCCTGGTAATACTGCTCGGCCTCGCTGTCAGGGGTGCGCAGATCCTTCTCGCCTACCACCACCAGGGTCGGCGTGGTGACATTGCCGACCAGGGACAGCGGCGAGCGGGCCCAGTAGCCCTGAGGATCCTCCCACGGCATCTTGCCGAACCAGTACTTGGCCATGCTGTTGTAGCCGTCGGTGGTCAGCACCTCGCTGGTCCAGTTGATCACCGGCTTCTGGGTGGCGGCCGCCGCGAACCGGCCGGTCTTGCCGACGATCCAGGCGGTCAGGGCCCCGCCGCCGGAGCCGCCGGTGACGAAGAGCTGCTTGTCGTCCACGAAGCCCTTGGCGATGGCGGTGTCCACCACGCTCATCAGGTCGTCGTAGTCATGGCTGGGATAGTTGCGGTCGATCTCGTCGGCGAAGGCCTCGCCGTAGGATGTGGAGCCCCTGGGGTTTGAGTAGACCACCACATAGCCGGCCGACGCGTAGAGCTGGTCGTCGGTGGAGAAGACCGGGCCATAGGCCGAGAACGGGCCGCCTTGGATCTCCAGGATCAGCGGGTACTTCCTGGCCGGATCGAAGTTGGGCGGGGTGACGATCCAGGCGCCGATGGGCTTGCCGTCATAGGACGAGGTCACCGGCAGGGCCTCGACCTTGGCCAGCGTCTTGCCTGCCAGCAGGTCGGTGTTCAGCGCCGTCAGCCGCTTGGCCGCCCCGCCCTTGCGGGCCACGGCGACGTCGGCGGGGCGCAGCGGCGTGCCCTGGGTGAAGGCGACCGTCCCGTTGTTCGAGACCGAGAAATCGCCGCCGGTGTAGGGGCGATCCAGGCCCGACCCGGTCAGGCCGCTGGCCACGGTCTCGATCTTTCCGTCCAGGCCGACGCGGGCGACCTTGGTCTCGCCCTTGTCGTCGTAGCTGACATAGAGGCCGCGGCCGTCGGCGGCCCACTGGGGCGAGCCCACGGAGCGGTCCAGGCTGGTGGTGAGCGCCCGCCCGCCCGACCCGTCGCGGTTCATCACATAGAGCAGGGCGTTCTCGTAACCGCGCTGGCGGGCGTCGTCGAAGCAGAGGTAGGCGATCTGCCGACCGTCGGGGGAGACCACCGGACTGATGTCGGGCCCGACCCGCGTGGTGAGCGGGGTCAGGGTCCCGTCGGCCAGGATCAGCTGGAAGATCTCGCTCTCCTGAGGATCGCGCTCCCAATTGGCGTTGCGGTTAGAGGAAAACAGCAGGGCCTTGCCGTCGGGCGTGAAGGCCAGGGGGCCATTGGCGTCGAAGCGGCCGAAGGTGAGTTGGCGCGGGGCGCCGCCTTCCGCCGAGATCGTGAACACCTGCGAAAAGCCGGGCTTCAGCTCGCCGGCCCCATCGGCGCGCCAGGTGACCCGGTTCTCCACGGTCAGGGGTCGGCCCAAGTCGCGCCCTCGGGCTTGGCCATGGGCACGCCCAGGCGATGGCCCTCATCGGGGGTGAGCATGGTGAAGGCCAGGCTCTTGCCGTCCGACGACCAGGTGATGTCCCCCGGCGACTGGTTCAGAGTGGCCAGCTTGGCCGAGCGCCCCGTCGCCATCCAGCGGACATAGAGCTGCGCCCCGCCGAGGCCGGCCGCCACATAGGCGAGGCGCTGGCCGTCGGGCGACCAGCGCGGCGAAAAGTTCGACGCCTCGTCGGCCACCAGGGGGCTCTGGGCGCCGCTCGCGGGGTCCACCAGCCAGATCGAGCGCCGCGACCGGTCGCTCATGATGTCGTTGATCACCCGCACATAGGCGATGGTCCCGCCGTCGGGGCGGATCTCGGGGTCGGAGGCGACCTCCAGGCCAAACAGGTCGCGGCCGGTGAACAGGCGCTGCGGCCCCTCCAGCACCTGGCCCACGGCGGGCGCGGTCAGCAGGGCGCAGAAGGCCGTGGCCAGCAGAACAGAACGCATGAAATTCCCCCCATCAGCGGACAGGACGCAACTCTAGTGGGGTATTAGAGGCGGTCGGGGACAGAATTGTCCAGCTTCGCCGGATCAGCCGAAGCGTTCGCCCAGATAGACGCGGCGGACTTCCGGATCGTCGACGATCTCGGACGGCGTGCCCTCGAACAGCACCTCACCCGCATGGATGATCGCGGCGCGGTCGATGATGTCCAGGGTCTCGCGGACATTGTGGTCGGTGATCAGGATGCCGATGCCGCGGCTCTTCAGGAAGGCGATCACCTCGCGGATATCGGAGATGGCCAGGGGGTCGATGCCGGCGAAGGGCTCGTCCAGCAGCATGAAGGAGGGTTCGCTGGCGAGCGCGCGGGCGATCTCCACCCGGCGGCGTTCCCCGCCCGAGAGCGAGATGGCCGGCGCCTTGCGCAGGTGCTCGATGTGCAGGTCGGTCAGCAGCTGGGTGACGGTGGCCCGCGCCTCGGACATGTCCTTGGCGCGCAGCTCCACCACGGCCATGACGTTTTCTTCCACGGTCATGCCCCGGAAGATCGAGGTTTCCTGCGGCAGGTAGCCGACGCCCATGCGGGCGCGCTGATACATGGGCTGGGCGGTGATGTTCTCGCCGTCCAGATAGATCGCGCCGTAGTCGGCCGGGATCAGGCCGGTGATCATGTAGAAGCAGGTGGTCTTGCCGGCGCCGTTGGGACCCAGCAGGCCCACGACCTCGCCGCGGCGCAGGCTGATGGTGACGCCCTTCACCACCGGGCGGCCACGGAAGGACTTGCCGATATTGTCGACCACCAGCCCTTCGCCGGCGAGACCCGGGAGGGCTTCGAAGTTTTCGGGCTTCACCCTAGCGCCGCGCGGCGGGCTGGCCCGCCTGCTGCTTGGGATAGAGCACGGTGCGCACGCGGCCGGGCTTGTTGCGCCCCTTCACGCTGCTCTGCATCTGGGCGTCCCCGGTGGCGACCTTGATCACCAGCTTGGAGCCGCGCAGCACGTTCTGGGCCTGGGCGGCCACCACGTCGCCGGTGATGGTGATGGTGTCGGCCGCCGCGTCATAGACCGCCGCGTCGCCGCGCACCCGCTGCTGCGGGGTCACATAATAGACCGAGCCGTTGGCCTCCATGCGATCGAGCTGGTTGCCGCAGGCCGCGCCGGCCTGACCGGTTCCGCCCGGCTTAGCCGAGGGATTGGGCTTGTAATAGATCTTGAGGACGTCGGCCCGCAGGCGAACCGTGTCCTGCAGGGCCTCGGCCCCGCCGCTATAGGTGGCCAGGCACCGGGCGTTGACCACCTCAAGCTCATCGGCGGTGATATCCACCGGGGCGTCGGAGTTTTGCGCCAGTTGCGCCGCGGCCGGACCGGCCGCGATCAACCCGCAGGCGAATACGCCCACCGCCCACTGCTTCATTTTCGCTAGCCTGATCATGCCTATGCCGCCTGAAAGCCTAGTGTGACTCGACGCGCGTGTGTACGCCGCCCTTGAACACCATGCGTTCGCCCTTGTCGTACACGCCATAAGACTTGGCGATGATTTCTCCAAGCGCGCCAGCCCCCTTGATCTCGCCCGCGCCCTCGAGTTCGCCGGTCGCGGTATTGAAGATGGAGGTGGCGGTGGCGAAATTCACGTCCCCGCCGTTCAATTTCACGCCGCCCTCGAGATTCAGCACTCGCTTGTCCTCGCGGTAGACCCCGGCCTTGGCCGAGATGCGGGTCGGGCGCGGCCCCTCCTCGTCGAGGATCAACATGGGGGTGTCGAGCATGACCCGCTGGTAGTCCTTGGGGTCGCGCACGGCGGTCTTGGCGGTCAGGACGAACGCGCGGCCCTTATCGTCGCGGCCTAGGAAGCGGGGATTGACCAGCTGGATGGGGGCGTCAGCGTCCTGGGGCTTATCCTTAGCGCCGGCAAGCGTGCTCTGGATGATGAAGCCGGCCATCCCCAGCAGGATCAGGGCGATCACCGCCGGCAGGATGACCCGCAGCCGCCGGATCAGGCGCGAGCGCTGGCGCCAGCGCTCGAAGTCGGCGCTGTAGGGCTTGTGGCGCTGGTCGGCGAAGGCGGCGGTCACCCGGCCCTCACATATGGGCGAAGATGTCGACCTCTTCCCAGCCGGCCACATCGAGCAGGGCGCGGTGGGGCAGGAAGTCGAAGCAGGCGCGCGCCAGGTGGTCGCGGCCCTCGCGCACCAGCATGGCGTCCAGGCGGGCGCGCAGGGCGTGCAGGTGCAGGACGTCGGAGGCGGCGTAGGCGATCTGTTCGTCACTGAGCTTGGCCGCGCCCCAGTCGGAGCTCTGCTGAGCCTTTGACATGTCGATGCCGGCCAGCTCCTTGGACACGTCCTTCAGGCCGTGGCGGTCGGTATAGGTCCGGGCCAGCTTCGAGGCGATCTTGGTGCAGTAGACCGGGGCGGTGACCACGCCGAGGTGCAGGTAGAACATGGCGATGTCGAAGCGGCCGAAGTGGAAGATCTTCGTGACGGCCGGGTCGGTCATCAGCGCCTTGAGATTGGGCGCGTCATAGGTGGAGCGGTCGAGCTGAACGAGGTGGGCGTCGCCCTTGCCGTCGGAGATCTGCACCACGCAGAGCGGGTCGCGGCCGAGCCGCAAGCCCATGGTCTCGGAATCCACCGCGACCGAGGTCGCGCCGGCGAAGGCGCCCTTGGGTAAATCGCCGATGTGCAGATGATTCGCCAAGGTCGCCTCGCTCCGGCGCAAA
>JAYVDG010000205.1:0-2266 GCA_043749525.1 Phenylobacterium sp. | reverse complement strand
TGATCGGCTCGCCGGCCCTGCAGTACATGAACCAGATGATGCGCCAGGTGATCACCAGCGGCACCGGGACCAAGGCCCGCGTCGCGGGCTTCGACATCGCCGGCAAGACCGGCACCACCAGCGATTACCGCGACGCCTGGTTCGTCGGCTACACCGGAGGCTTCGTCACCGCCGTCTGGGTGGGCCGCGACGACAACACCCCCATGAAGAAGGTCACCGGCGGCGGCGCCCCGGCCCTCATCTGGCACGACTTCATGACCGCCGCCCTGCCCCGCCTGAAGACCCAGGCCATCCCCGGCGGAACCCTGGCGCCGCCCCCGGTGGAGGCCGTGCGCCCTTCAGATCCAATCGGCGACCTGCTGTCGGGCGACGGCCCCGCCCCGAAGACCGAGACCCCCGCCGAGAAGCCGGCGGAAGAGATTCCATACTAGGAACCGCCCACCCACCGTCATGGCCGGGCCTGTCCCGGCCATGACGGAAGCGGTGGGGTCTAAGCCCCGAACGCGTGCAGCCGGGCGCCTTCGGCCCGCAGCCAGGCGCGGTGCGGGCGTTCGTCCCCCACCAGGGCCTTCACATGGGCCCAGAAGCGCGGGCCGTGATTGAGTTCCAGCAGGTGGGCGCACTCGTGGGCCACCACATAGTCGGCCACCTCGAAGGGGGCCAGGGCCAGCCGCCAGCTGTAGCGGATGGAGGCGGGCTTGCCGATCATGCCCGGCCGGCAGGAGCCCCAGCGGCCCCGGGCGTCCATGACGCTCACCGCCGGCATCCTGGCGCCCAGCTCGGCGCAGTAGTGGGCCGTCCGGTCGGCGAAGACCGAAAGCGCGTGCTTCTTCAACAGACGCACGACGGCCCGCGCATAGGTCTCGCCCTCGCCCCGCGCGGCGATGCGGGCCGGCTGGTCCTCGGTCGCCGGGAAATAGCGCACCGGATGGGCGGCGCTCTCCAGCCGGCACGGCTGGCCAAACAGGCTGATGGTGACGCCGGGCGCGATGGACTGGCTCTGCGGCAGCTCGGCAAGGCGGGCGGCGATCCAGGCGGCCCGCTCGGTGGCGAAGGCCGCGGCCTCCGACAGCCGCCGCACCGAGGGCGCGGTGGCCACCACCTCGCGCTTGGTGCGGTCCAGCCGCAGGGAGACGCGCCGCGCGCGGGTGTGGACTTTCAGGCGGACGACGGCCCCGGCCACATCCAGCCGGTCGCCGTCGGCCAGGGGGCGGCCGAACAGGGACATGGCCCCTATCTAAGCTGCTTTTTCCCGAACGGGAGTGACCTTAAGCCGCGTTGGCGGCGTCGCGGGTCTTTTCGAAGCCGGCTTCCGACTTGCGGATGAAGGCCCGCACCCGGGGATAGATCTCCTCGCGGAACCGGCGGCCGTTGAACACCCCGTAGTGGCCGACGTGGGGCTGGACATAGTCCTGCTTGAAGCCGTCCGGCAGGCCCGAGCATAGCGTATGCGCCGCCTGGGTCTGGCCGATGCCGGAGATGTCGTCGTTCTCGCCTTCGACCGTCAGCAGGCCGATGTCGGTGATCTTCGACGGCTGCACGGCGCGGCCGCGATGGACCAGCTCGCCCTTGGGAAGCAGGTAGGACTGGAACACGTAGTCCACCGTCTGCAGGTAGAACTCCTCGGGCAGGTCCAGCACCGACAGGTACTCGTCGTAGAATTCCAGATGCTTCTCGGCGGCGTCGCCGTCGCCCTTCATCAGGTCTTCCAGGTACTGCTTGTGGGCGTCCTGGTGCTTCTCGGCGTTCATCGACATGAAGCTGTAGAGCTGCACGAAGCCCGGATAGACCCTGCGGCCCAGGCCCGGATAGGGGGCCGGCACCGTGTCGATCATGTTGGACTTGAACCAGGCGAAGGGCTTTTCCTCCGCCAGCTTGTTGGTAACGGTCGGCGACAGCCGCGCATCGATGGGCGAGCCCATGAAGGTCATGGTGCCGGGGCGGCAGTCCTCATTGTCCTCGGCCATCAGGGCGGCGGCGGCCAGGACCGCGGGCCCCGGCTGGCAGACGGCCACGACGTGCGGGCGCGGGCCCAGCAGGCGCAGCATCTCGCGGACATGGTCCAGATAGTCGTGGAAATCGAAACGGCCGGCGTGCAGCGGCACGTCGCGGGCGTTGGACCATTCGGTGATGAACACCTCATGGTCCTGCAGGAAGGCGTCCACCGTGCCGCGCAGCAGGGTGGCGTAGTGGCCCGACAGCGGGGCGACGATCAGCACCGCCGGCTCCAGCTCGCGGCGGCCGGCCTTGCGCATGTCGGCCATGT
>JAYVDG010000204.1:0-6463 GCA_043749525.1 Phenylobacterium sp. | reverse complement strand
ATCGTGATGATGTCGCTGTTCGTGGGTGAATTCGCCCAGACCGGCTGGCTTGCGTATCCGCCGCTCTCCGGCATCGGCTACAGCCCGGGCGTCGGCGTTGACTACTACATCTGGGCCCTTCAGGTGGCCGGGGTTGGGACGACGCTTTCGGGCATCAATCTCGTCGCCACCATCGTGAAGATGCGCGCCCCGGGCATGGGCCTGATGCAGATGCCGGTCTTCACCTGGACCTCACTTTGCACCAACGTCCTGATCGTGGCGTCTTTCCCGGTGCTGACGGCGGTGCTCGCCCTGCTGTCCCTGGACCGCTATGCGGGGATGAACTTCTTCACGAACGACTTCGGCGGCAACCCGATGATGTACGTGAACCTGATCTGGATCTGGGGACACCCGGAGGTCTACATCCTGATCCTGCCGCTGTTCGGGGTGTTTTCAGAGGTCACGGCGACGTTCTCCGGCAAGAAGATCTTCGGCTACACCTCAATGGTCTATGCGACGATCGTCATCACGATCCTTTCCTATCTTGTGTGGTTGCACCACTTCTTCACCATGGGCTCGGGCGCCAGCGTGAACTCGTTCTTCGGGATCACGACGATGATCATTTCGATCCCCACGGGGGCGAAACTGTTCAACTGGCTGTTCACCATGTACCGCGGCCGCATCCGGTTCGAACTGCCGATGATGTGGACGATCGCCTTCATGCTGACCTTCACGATCGGCGGCATGACCGGCGTGCTGCTGGCCGTGCCTCCCGCCGATTTCGTGCTGCACAACAGCCTCTTCCTGATCGCCCACTTCCACAATGTGATCATCGGCGGCGTGCTGTACGGCCTGTTCGCCGGCATCAATTACTGGTTCCCCAAGGCCTTCGGCTTCAGGCTCGATGAAAAGTGGGGGAAGATCAGCTTCTGGTTCTGGGTGATCGGCTTCTTCTTCGCCTTCATGCCGCTCTATGTGCTCGGCCTGATGGGGGTGACGCGGCGCCTGCGGACCTTCGACGATCCGTCCCTGCAGATCTGGTTCATCGTCGCAGGTTTTGGCGCCGCCTTGATCGCCGTCGGCATCGCCGCATTCCTGGTGCAGATCGCCGTCAGCATCCGCAACCGCGAGGCGCTGCGCGACGTGACCGGCGACCCATGGAACGGCCGCACCCTGGAATGGGCCACCTCCTCGCCGCCGCCGGAATACAATTTCGCCTTCACCCCGGTGATCCACGACAATGACGCCTGGTGGGACATGAAGGCCCGCGGCTATCAGCGGCCGACCTCAGGCTTCAGGTCCATCCACATGCCCCGCAACACCGGGACCGGCGTGATCATTTCCGGCCTCTGCGTGGCCATGGCCATCGGCTTGATCTGGTATGTCTGGTGGCTGGCGGCCGCGAGCTTCGCAGGTGTTCTGGTCACGGCCATCGCGCACACGTTCAACTATGACCGCGACCATGACGTCCCGGCGGACGAGGTCGCGGTCTATGAGGACGCCCGCACCCGCGCCCTCGCGTCGATGGGGGAGGCGCGCGCATGACCGCCGCCCATCAAGCCGACCTGAGCGGCGGGACATCGCGGGTCTTCCACCTGCAGGACGAGCCGCATCACCCCGAGGGCTCCAGCACGATGCTGGGCTTCTGGATCTATCTGATGAGCGATTGCCTCATCTTCGCGATGCTGTTCGCGACGTTCGGGGTGCTGGGCGGCGCCTATGCCGCCGGTCCTGCGCCGAAGGACCTGTTTGACCTGAAGCTGGTGGCGTTGAACACCGCGTTGCTGCTGTTCTCGTCCATCACCTACGGCTTCGCCATGCTGGCGATGGTTCGTGGGAAGGTCAGCCAGACCCAAGCCTGGCTGGCTGTCACCGGCCTGTTCGGGCTGGGTTTCCTGGGCATCGAGTTCTACGAGTTCCACCACTTGGTCCATGAAGGGGCCACGCCCCAGCGCAGCGCCTTCCTTTCATCCTTCTTCACCCTGGTCGGGACCCACGGCCTGCACGTGACCTTCGGCGTCATCTGGCTCGTCACTCTGATGATTCAAGTGGCCCGCGGGGGGCTGACGGTCGCCAACCAGCGCCGGCTCATGTGCCTGTCCATGTTCTGGCACTTCCTGGACGTGATCTGGATCGGGGTCTTCACCTTCGTCTATCTGCTTGGAATGCTGAGATGAGCGCGCCGACCCACGATCACGGCCATGCGGATCACGCGGTATCCGCCCACGGGTCGCTGAAGGGCTATCTGACCGGCTTTGGCCTGTCGGTCGCCCTCACCGCCGTCCCCTTCTGGCTGGTGATGACGGGGGCGCTGCCGCCTCAGGTCACCGGTTTGATCGTCGTCGGCTTCGCCGCGGTCCAGATCGTCGTGCACATGATCTATTTCCTGCACATGAACGGGAAGGCGGAGGGCGGCTGGACGATCCTGGCTATGATATTCACCATCATCATCGTGGTGATCACGCTCAGCGGTTCCCTCTGGGTCATGTCCCACCTCAACACCAACATGGGCACCGCCCACGATATGAGCGACGCGCCCTGACCCCCCTTGCGCAGCCAGGGTCGGCCGGGAAGGTTGTCCGGTCCCACCGCCGCCACGCCAGGCTTGGGCCGGTGGTCTTGGGGGTGGTGCTGATCGCAGGGTTCCTCACCCTGGGGGTCTGGCAGGTCAGACGTCTGGACTGGAAGACGGCCCTGATCGCCCAGGTCGAGGCGCGCATTCACGCGCCTGCCGCCCCGGCTCCCGGCCCGGCTCAATGGCCCGCGGTCACCCGGGAAAGGGACCAGTATCGCCACGTGGTCGTCCAGGGCGTGTTCCAGCATGATCTTGAGACGATGACTCAGGCGGTGACCGCCGCCGGTCCAGGTTTCTGGGTGATGACGCCGCTGAGGACTGATGCCGGGTTCACGGTCCTCGTTAATCGGGGTTTTGTTCCCTCCAGGCTTCGCGCAAGGGAAAGCCATCCGCTGGGCCTGGCGCGCGGCGAACAGCGGGTCACCGGACTGCTGCGTATAACGGAACCTCGCGGCGGCTTCCTGAGGGCCAACGATCCGGAACGCGACGCCTGGCGGTCTCGCGACGTGCACGCTATCGCCGCCCGCCGTGGGTTGAGGGAGGCGGCGCCCTATTTTGTCGACGCCGATGCGACACCCAATCCCGGCGGCTGGCCGAGGGGAGGCATGACCGTCGTGCGGTTCGCCAACAGCCATCTGGTGTATGCGGCAACCTGGTTTGCGCTCGCCCTGGGCGTCGCCGTCGCGCTAGGTGTCGCCCAGCGCGCGCAGCGCCGTGGAGACGCCCCTTGATCCGCTGGACCGACCTTTCCCGCCTTCTCGGACTGGACGAGCGCGACGAGGTCGTGGTCTCGCCGCAGACCGCCAACCTGCGCAATATGCTGCTGCTGGTGCAACTGCGCTGGGTCGCGGTTTTCGGGCAGCTGGTGACGATCTCCGTGGTCGCCTGGGGCCTGGGGGTGAGGCTGCCCTTGCCCTGGCTTCTGCTCGCCCCCGTCCTGCTGACGCTGATCAATCTGTCCAGCCTGCCGATGCTGCACCGTGGACGGGCGCCCACCGATCAGCAACTCTTCCTGGCCCTGCTGGTCGACGTGGCGGCCCTGACCCTGCAACTCAGCCTCAGCGGCGGCGTCACCAACCCCTTCGCGCCGCTATACCTGCTTCAGGTGGTGCTCGGCGCCATTCTCCTGGCACCCGCCTATGCCTGGGCGCTCATCGCCATTACCAGTCTGTGCACGGCAGGCCTGAGCTTCGTCTACCATCCGCTGTACCTCGAGCAGATGAGTCGCGAGGCGCTCTTCACCCTCTACCTGCAGGGTAGTCTGGTCTGCTTCGTGCTGATGGCTGTTCTGTTGTTGCTGTTCGTCACGCGCATCAATCAAAACCTGAAGGCGCGGGATTCATACTTGGCCGATCTCCGCCAGCAGGCCGCTGAACAGGTTCACATTGTGCGCATGGGGTTACTGGCCTCCGGCGCCGCGCACGAACTGGGCACGCCGCTGGCCTCGCTCGCGGTGATCCTCAGCGACTGGCGGCGCGTGCCGGTCTTCGCGCTGGATGCGGATCTCGCCGCGGATATGGGCGTGATGCAGGCCGAGGTGGAGCGCTGCAAGGCGATCGTCACCGGCATCCTGATATCGGCAGGCGAGGCGAGAGGGGAAGCGACGATCCGCACCACGCTCAGAACCTTCCTGGCTGAGGTCGTGGACAGCTGGCGCGCCACCCATGACCAGGTCGCAGTGGAACTGACGGACCTAGCTGGACAGGATCCTGCGATCATATCTGACACCGCTTTGAGGCAGGTGTTCGCGACCCTGTTCGACAACGCGGTGGAAGCCGGCGCGCTCCACGTGCAACTTCGCCCCGCCATTGCGCGCGGCGTGCTTGGGCTTACCGTGGCCGACGACGGTCGGGGGTTCGCCCCCGAAATCCTGGAGCGGCTGGGGCAACCCTACCAATCCACCAAGGCCCAGGCGGGAGCCGGCCTTGGCCTGTTCCTGCTGGTCAACACCCTGAGGACTCTGGGCGGCACGGTCCGCGCCGCCAACCGCGTTGGCGGCGGGGCCGAGGTGCATCTTTCCCTACCGCTGTCTGCGCTCGCGCTGGGCGAGGTCAATCGTGACGCCTGAAGATCCCCGCACACTGGTCATTGTTGAGGATGACTCCGCGTTCGCCGGCACCTTGTGTCGATCATTCGAACGACGCGGCTATACGGTCAGCTGGGCCGCCAGTCACGATGAACTCCGGGTGCTGCTGGCCACCGAGGCCCCGCGATACGCCGTGGTTGACCTCAAGCTGAATGGGCTGTCGGGCCTGGTCTGCGTCCAGACTCTTCACGCGCTGAACCCGGAGACGATCATTGTCGTGCTCACGGGCTTCGCCAGCATCGCGACGGCGGTCGAGGCGATCAAGCTGGGCGCCAGCCACTACCTGGCGAAACCGGCCAGCACGGACGATATCGAGAAGGCGTTCGGGCGCGGATCAGGGGATGCTGAGATTCCCTTGGGCACCCGGCCGACCTCGATCAAAACCCTGGAGTGGGAGCGGATCCACCAGACCCTGGCCGACGCCGGATTCAACATCTCGGAGGCCGCTCGGCGCCTGGGCATGCATCGACGCACCTTGGCGCGAAAGCTTGCCAAGCAGCAGGTGAAGTAGAGACGGGCGGGCTGGCGGCAGATGACGGCCCCCCTTGGAGGCAGGCCGATGGGGGGGAGAACCGTCGCTCACCTGGTTACCAGCCAAGGCTGCCGGGGGCGCCCTTGAAGGGCCCCGCAAGGGCGCTCGTAATCCACCCACCGTAGAAGTCGCCGGCCTGTGGTGTCACGCTTTCGCCATCGACACAGCACTGGTCGAATGGGCCGGCATAGAAGGCGATGTGATCGCGCAGGCTCACAAAGCCGCGGCTGGGGTTGGCGTAGCTCCAGCCGATGCGCGGCAGGACAAGATCACCGATCACCAGGTCCCAATAGGTCGCAGCGCCCTTCCATTCGCAGAACGAGGAGCCCTCGGCGCGGCGTAGCATGCCGGGGGCGATGGCCGCCGGCGGAATGTAGTAGCTCGGCGGATGGCTGGTCTCGAGCGTGCGGATGCTGTCGCGGGTATCGGCAACGATGACGCCCCAGTGCGCGATGACGATGTGGGCCTGACTTGGCGCCGCGACGGGCGGTCTGGGATAGGACCAGACGCTTTCCTGGCCGGGGCCGACGGGATCGGGTCGAGGCCTCATGCCGGCGCGCGCCCAAAGAGTCTCTGTAGCCTCGGCCGAACGCGCAGGAACCCGACATAGAGGCGCTCAAGAAGGGCCAGCACCCACGGCTGACGTGCCGCGAGCCCCAGGGGACGCATCACCGGAATCGTCCGCCACATCGCCGCAAAGGCGGCCGCGCCCGACAACAGCACACCGTCTTCGCTGGCATGAAAGCGCGCCAGCATTTCAGCGCGATCGATGGGGCATGAAACATCGTCCCCGGTGGCATCCACAAAGCGGATGGCGCCGGCTCTGTCGAGCCGACGCATGAAGGCGATTTCGCGGCGGCAGAGCGGGCACCCCGCATCGTACCAGACGGTCAAATGGCTCATAGATCCAAGGTAGGGAGCCGAGGTCGTCTGCGCACCGGCTAATCTGCAATGAGTTGCGCCGCCGATCGGCCCCAGGCGGAAATCGAGGCTAGGACGACGCCTTTATATGCGCCGCAAGCGCCGTGCCGGACAGCCAGGCGGCCTCCACGCGGGGGCCGATCAGCCAGTCCCCACACAGGCCCAACCGGTGTTCGGCGTCCCAGATGGCGCCCGAACCCTCGGCGCCCGATCTCGCGTACCGCCAGCGATGGGCCGCACGGGCGATCGGGGTCGCCGCCGCCGTCCCCAACCTATCCCACAAGGCCCCCAGCAGGGTCGAGGCAACCTCGTCTTCAGGCGCCTCCAGGTTTTCGCTCGACCAGCCGGGGCTGGCCTGCAGCACCCAGGC
>JAYVDG010000203.1:0-6493 GCA_043749525.1 Phenylobacterium sp. | reverse complement strand
CGGATCAACTTCGTGGACATCGCCGGCCTGGTGCGCGGGGCGTCCAAGGGCGAGGGCCTGGGCAACCAGTTCCTGGCCAATATCCGCGACTGCGACGCCGTGGCCTTCGTCGCCCGCTGCTTCATCGACGACGACATCACCCACGTCGAGGGCAAGGTCGATCCGCTGTCGGACCTGGAGACCATCGAGACCGAACTGATGCTGGCCGACCTGGAGAGCCTGGAGAAGCGGGTCAACAACCTCGAGAAGCGCGCCAAGGCCGGCGACAAGGAAAGCGCCACGACCCTGCGCCTGGTGCAGCTGGCCCTGACCGAACTGAACGCCGGCCGGCCCGCCCGCAAGGCCGTGGTGCCCGCCGAGGACGACAAGGCCTGGCGCATGCTGCAGCTGCTGACGTCCAAGCCCGCCCTCTATGTCTCCAATGTCGATGAGGGCTCGGCCGCCGACGGCAACGACATGTCGCGGCTGGTGGCCGAGCGCGCCGCCCGCGACGGCGCCGACCACGTCGCCATCTCCGCCCAGATCGAGAGCGAGATCGCCATGCTCGACGTCGACGAACGCGCCGAGTTCCTGGAGACCCTGGGCCTCACCGAACCCGGCCTCAACAAGCTGATCCGCGAGGCCTATCACCTGCTGGGCCTGCAGACCTATTTCACGGTCGGCCCCAAGGAGGCGCGCGCCTGGACGATCCACAAGGGCGACACCGCCCCGCAGGCGGCCGGCGTGATCCACACCGATTTCGAGAAGGGCTTCATCCGCGCCGAGACCATCGCCTATGAGGACTATGTCGGTCTCAACGGCGAAGCCGGGGCCCGCGAGGCTGGGAAGTTCCGCCAGGAAGGCAAGGAATACGTCGTCCGCGACGGCGACGTCCTGAACTTCCGCTTCAACGTCTAGCCCTCCGCCCTCGCCTCCCTTAGTTCTGTCGGCAAAATCGGGAGAGACGTCATGGGTGAGTTTTCCAAGCTGAAGAGCGGGGCCGACGGCTTCGAGTTCGCAGTCTATCGCGCGGCCCCCACGGGCGAGCGCAAGGGCGGCGTCGTGGTCATCCAGGAAATCTTCGGGATCGACGAGCACATCCAGCGCGACGTCGACCGCTGGGCGTCGCTCGGCTACGAGGCCATCGCCCCCTCCCTCTACGACCGCCGCGAGCCGGGCTTCACCGCCGGCCACGATCCGGCCGGCCTGACCGCCGGAGTCACTCATGCGCGATCCACCCCGCTGGAGCAGGCCCTGGCCGACATCGCCGCCGTGCGCGACGAGCTGGCCGGCGCCGGCAAGGTGTTCGTGGTGGGCTATTGCTACGGCGGGTCGCTGACCTGGCTGTCGGCCTGCCAGCTGGACGGCTTTGCCGCCGCGTCGAGCTATTACGGCAGCCTGGTGCAGGCCAACGCCTACAAGACGCCCAAGTGCCCCACCATCGTCCATCTGGGCCGCAAGGATGCGGGCATCCCGGCCGACGACGTCAAGGCCGCGGTCCAGGCCAGCAACCCCGGCGTGGCGGTCTACATCTACGAGGACGCCGGCCACGGCTTCAACAACGAGGACCCGGAGCGGCTGAACCAGCCGAGCGCCGATCTCGCCCGCCAGCGCACGCTCGACCTGTTCGCAGGCGCCTAGCCGTGGGCGAGACGATCCGCCTGACCAGCAGGTTCGACGGCTTCGAGCTGGCCGCCTATCACGCCCCGGTCGCCGATGCGCGCCGCGGCGGGATCGTGCTGATCCAGGAGATTTTCGGGGTCACCGACCATATCCGCGAACTGGCCGAGGGGTTCGCCGAGGACGGCTATGAGGTCATCGCCCCCAGCTTCTACGACCGGCTCGAACCGGGCTTCGAGGCTGACTACAGCCCGGAGTCCATCGCCAAGGGGGTGGAATATTCCACCGAGACCCCTTGGGACCAGGTGGCCGGCGATCTGCAGGCGGCCATCGACGCCCTGGCGCCCGCGGTCTTCGTCACCGGCTTCTGCTGGGGCGGAGCGGCGGCCTGGCTGGCGGCCTGCCGCTGCACCGGGGTCTCGGCGGCCTCGGCCTTCTATGGCCGCCGGATCAGCGAGCTGGTGGATGAGACGCCCAAGGTCCCCACCATCCTGCACTTCGGCCGCAACGACGCCTCCATCCCGATGGAGAAGGTCGAGGATATCCGCGTGAAGCACCCGGACGTACCCGTCCACGTCTATGACGCCGGCCACGGCTTCGTCTCCGACCGCCGCGCCGATTACAACCCCGACGCCGCCCGGCTGGCGCGCCTGCGGACCCTGCAGGTGCTCATGAACAACGGCGGTGGCCGGGGCGAGATGTAGGCCTCAGGCCTCTTCGATGCGTTTGCGCGCCTCGGGGTCCTTCTCCAGCCAGCGCACCAGCAGCGACTGGGCGGCCAGGATGCCGATGCCAGCGGCGTAGCCTCCGAACACGGCGGTGGGATAGCGGCCGCCATGGGCGACGGCGGCCACCTGCCAGTAGATGAAGCTGGCCGCGCCGATCAGCAGGCCCACCCCGGTCAGCACCGAGACCGCCGTCTGGCCAAAGCCCGACAGGAAGCTCATCCAGACATAGCGAGCCAGCATGCGGCGCACGGGCAGGATCAGCAGCGGCAGGGCGAAACTGGCCAGCAGGGCGCAGGCCGGCCAGAGCAGGGCATGCTTGGCTATGGTCGCAGGCCCGCCCGGCAGCACGCTGAAGGCGTGGACCACCGACCCCGAATAGATCAGGCACGAGGCCGCCACGGCCACGTCCTGCATGCGCCGGAAGTCGCGCCACGCCTTGGTGAACGCCACGTCAGCGCCCGCCGGCCAGGAGAGGGATGAGGTGCATGGGCTTTTATCGCCGAGCCCGCCCGCCTTGGCTATGCTCGCGGGGCCTCCTCCCCTGCGGGAATCGCCGTTGAAGCTCGTCCTGGCCCTCGCCGCCCTTTGGCTCGCCCCGGCGCCCGCGCAAGCGACAGCCTGCTGGTTCGAGCAGGGCGTGGTCGTCGTCCCGGCCAGCGTCGCAGGGATCGCCGGCGACTACATCCTCGACACCGGCAGCGCGACCACCCAGCTCCACGAGACCCGCGCCCAGATGGAGGGGCTGCCGACGGCCTTCCGGGGCGAGGTGCGGGTGGGCGGCGTGCGCCTCCCCGACCGACCTGTTGTGGTCGTCGACCTGGACACCCGGACCTACAGCTTCCCGACCCCGGTCGCCGGGGTGATCGGCGCAGACGTGCTCTCCGCCTATGTGGTGGATGTCACCTTCACGCCGTGCCGGGTGGAGATCTGGCCGGTGGGCAAGGCGCCGAGGGTGCGCGCGGTCAAGATCTTGCCGATGCGCCTGGTCGGCGGCCTTCCGGTGGTCACGGCCGCCGTCGCTGACGGCCCCAGGACGGCCGTGGGCGGCTTTGTCATGTCGACGGGCCTGGACAGCGACGCGCGGCTCGATAAGGCCCTGGCGGGGGTCCCTGGGGCCAAGGCGGGCGATGTCGCGCCCTACGGTCCCCGCCGCGCGCGGTTGCGGGCGCTCTCCTTGGCGGGAGAGCTGTTCGAGAACCTGCCGAGCGGTCTCCAGCCCCACATCGAGGGCGCGGTGGGTGCGGTGGGGCCGCCGGTGCTGTCGCGCTGGCGGCTGCGGTTCGACTTCCCGCGCGGACGGCTGATCCTGCGCTAGTGTACCGCGGGGGCGATCCCCGCCCAGTGGGTCAGGAACTCCGGCAGGAACGGCAGGATGTCGATGGTGGCATGCAGCAGGACCACCAGCAGCAGGCTGCGGGTCAGCGCCCAGACCACCCCCAGCATCAGGGCCAGGGGCGAAAGCGAGGCGATGGTGAAGGCGATCACCTGGAAGAGGTCGGTGGAATAGCCGTCGTCGCCCGGCGCGCCGCGCAGATAGAGGCCCGGCACATGGGCGAGCGCGAAGACCAGGGCGCCCAAGACCACAGCGCCGGTCTCGCTGCGCAGGACCGCGGCCAGCCGGGTCTGCAGCACGGCGCGGAACAGGAACTCTTCGGCGAGACCGGCTTCCAGGGCGATCCAGACGAAGGCGGCAGGCGCGGCCCAGACCAGGACCTGGACCGGGGCGTGCAGGTCGCCGATCTGCTTGAGGCTGGGGCTGACCACGCTGAGCAAGGCCAGGAAGATGGCGCCCATGACGACCAAGGTCGGCCAGAAGCCCTTGCGGTCGAGGCCGGTGGAGAACAGCGGCGCGACCCGGCCGCCGAGCGCCAGCAGCAGCAGGGCCGGCGCCACGACATGGACCGCCAGCTTGACGGCGAGGACGGCCAGCTCGCGGGTCTGGCCGTCGGGCATGGAGACCTTCAGCGCCCCCATGCCGAAACCGAGGAAGCCCACGGCGTAGACCACCATGAAGATCAGCACGGCGGTGAGTTCGAGGTTCGGTCGGCGCACCCGCACCGCCGGCGGGTCGGACTTGCGTGTCAGGGCCCAGGCGACGCCCGACAGGGCGACGCCGAACACGCCGAGCGACACCAGGGGGAAGGTCCAGTCGGCCTGCTTGTAGAACAGGTAGGCGAAGGCGGCGCCCCAGAGGGCTGCATACAGACCCAGATATGCGACGCCGCGTCCGCGGCCGGTCATGGTGGCCATGCGCCCCCTCCTGAGTGAAACCCCGCGCCCTATCGGCGGGCGGCGGCTCCCGGGCAACTTAGCGATTCTTCATGACCCCGAAATCCGAAACGAAAAAGGCCCCGGCTTTCGCCAGGGCCTCAGATCGTCTTGCGAAGGTCGCGGGGCTTAGTGCCCGACGTTCTTCCAGATGCGGCGGTAGCTGACGAACAGCAGGCCGGAGAAGATCAGCAGATAGATCATCGCCGCCAGGCCGAACTGCTTGCGCTCAGTCTGCTTGGGTTCCGAGGCCCAGGCCAGGAAGGCCACGACGTCCTTGGCTTCCTGGTCGAGGGTCGACTTGGTCCCGTCGTCGAAGGTCACCTTGCCGGCTTCCAGGGGCGGAGGCATGGCGATGAAGCCGCCCTTGGGGACCGGGCCCTTGCCCTTGTAGAAGGCGCTCATGTCGCCCGGCATGAAGGGGTTGTAGTGCTTGCCCACCGGCACTTCCATACCGGCCGGCGTCGCCACATAGCCCGTCAGGATCGAGTAGACGTACTGGGGTCCCCCTTCCCGGGCCTTGGTGATCACCGAGAGGTCCGGCGGATAGGCGCCGCCGTTCGAAGCGCGCGCGGCGGCCTCGTTCGGGAACGGGTTCGGGAACTTGTCGGCCGGGGTGCCGGGACGCTGGATGACGTCGCCGGTCTCGGAGTCGATGTCGTTGACCTGATAGTCCTTGGAGATCGACTTCACATAGGCGTTGTCGTTCGGGTTCTTGTACTTTTCGTCGAAGAACGGACCGTTCTTCTGACCGAGGTTACGGAAGCTCAGCAGGTTCATCGAGTGGCAGGCCGAGCAGACCTCCCGATAGACCTTGTAGCCCCGTTGAACCTGGGCCTGGTCGAACTTGCCGAACGGGCCCTCGAAGCTCCAGTGCACATCCTTGGGTTCTTCGTGGGTGGTCGCCGCGAACGACGGACCAGCAACGAAAGCGAGCCCAAGCGCCGCGAGAATGAAACCTTTGCGCAGCATCTGAGGCTCAACCCCTCTTTTCAGGCGAAGCCGCGGCGCCGACAGGCGCGTTGGCGGGATGCGACAGCACCGGCGCGGAGATCGATTCCGGCTGGGGCAGCGGGGTCTCGGTGAGGCCCAGGATCGGCAGCACGATCAGGAAGTACGAGAAGTAGTAGGCCGCCGCGACGCGGGAGAGCCACACCATCGAGTTCAGATCGGCGTCCAGCAGCTGGAAGGTCGACAGGCCCGGGATCACGTGGTCGTCGGGCAGACGGCCGCCGCAATAGCCCAGGATCAGGCAGGCCAGGACGAAGATGCCGAAGTAGAGCTTCGCGGTCGGCCGATAGCGCATGGAGCGCACCTTGGAGGTGTCGAGCCAGGGCAGGACGAACAGCATGGCGATGGCGCCGAACATCATCAGCACGCCGGTCAGCTTGTCCGGAACTGCCCGCAGGATCGCGTAGAACGGCAGGAAGTACCATTCCGGAACGATGTGGGCCGGCGTCACCAGCGGGTTGGCGGGAACATAGTTCACGGCGTCGCCCAGCTTCATCCCCTCCACACCCGCGATCAGCGCGTCGTCCGGGGCGTGCGCGCCGCAGAAGCCCAGGATGATGGCGTCGACGACGAAGATCAGGAAGTAGAGCCGGATGGTCGGGCGGTAGCGCATCGAGCGCACCTTCGAGGTGTCCAGCCAGGG
Organism: Phenylobacterium sp.; assembly: GCA_043749525.1. GTDB lineage: Bacteria > Pseudomonadota > Alphaproteobacteria > Caulobacterales > Caulobacteraceae > Phenylobacterium. The sequence goes on along the minus strand of JAYVDG010000203.1, from coordinate 244 downwards.
CAGGACGAACAGGGTGCCGATGGCCCCGAACATCAAGAGCACGCCCATCAGCTTGTTCGGAACCGCCCGCAGGACCGCGTAGAATGGCAGCAGGTACCATTCCGGCACGATATGGGCCGGCGTCACCAGGGGGTTGGCCTGCACATAGTTGACCGCGTCGCCGAGCGCGTCGGGCATGTAGAAGACGAAGGCAGCGTAGAGGATCAGGAACACCGAAATCGCGAAGCCGTCCTTCACCGTATAG
>JAYVDG010000202.1:0-16389 GCA_043749525.1 Phenylobacterium sp. | reverse complement strand
ACCTGGCGCGCACCTCCAAGCGCGACAGCCACGAGATGATGGCCGACATCTTCAACGCCTTCGACCGCCAGACCGAGGCGCGCTTCATCGCCGCCCTGGAAGAGCGCAACCGCGAGAGCGCCGAGCGCATCCGCGCCCTGATGTTCGTCTTCGAGGACCTGTCCAAGCTCGATCCCGGCGGGGTCCAGACCCTGCTGCGCGCCGTCGAGAAGGACCAGCTGGGCTTGGCCCTCAAGGGCTCGTCAGACAGCCTGCGCGAGATGTTCTTCTCCAACATGTCCGAGCGCGCCGCCAAGATCATGCGCGAGGACATGGAGGGCATGGGTCCCGTGCGCCTGCGCGACGTAGACCAGGCCCAGATGGCCATGGTGCAGGTCGCCAAGGACCTGGCCGCCAAGGGCGAGATCATGCTGGCCGGCGCCGGCAGCGACGATGAGCTGATCTACTGATGGCCAGCGAGATCCCCCACGAGAAGTTCGGCTTCGACACCGTGTTCGATGGCGCGGGCGACGTCGCCTTCGCCCAGCCGCGGCCCAAGCGCTCCTACAGCGCCGAGGAGGTCGAGGCCGTGCGCCAGACCGCCTTCGCCGCCGGCGAGAGCCAGGGCCTGGCCTCAATGGCCGCCCTGCAGGCCCAGTCCCTGTCGCGCATCGCCGACGCGGCCCGTGCGGCCCTGCCCACCCTGGCCGAGGTCGCCCACGAACATCGGCTGGGCTCGGCCCACCTAGCTCTGGCCTGCGCCAAGGCCATCGCCGACGCCGCCCTGCTGCGGTTCCCCGAGGCCCCCATCCAGGCGGCCCTGGAATCGCTCGCCCGCGAGATCGAGGCCGCGCCCCGCCTGGTGGTCTCGGCCAACCCCGACCTCGCCGTCGTGCTGGAGCCCCTGCTGGCGGAGGTCGCCCAGGGCATCGGCTATGCCGGCGCCATCCACATCAAGCCGGCGGCGGGCCTCGGCCACGCCGCCTTCACGCTCGACTTCGGCGACGGCGCGGCGGCCTACGACCCCGGCGCCGCGGCCGAACGCGTGGCGGCGGTCCTGGAAGCGGCGCTCGCCGCCGAGGGCCTGCACGCCGAACCCCTAATTCCTGGAAGTGAAGGCTAAACCCCATGGCCGAGAACGGACTTGAACTCGACGAATTCGCCCCCGGCGATCCGCTCGCCGACATGTCGATGGACATGGAGGACAAGACCGCCACCGACCTGGCGCCGGTCTTCGACGTCCCGGTCTCGATTTCCGCGGTCCTCGGGCGCGCCACCATGTCGGTGGCCCAGCTACTGCAGCTCAGCTCCGGCAGCGTGCTGGAGCTCGACCGCAAGGTCGGCGAGGCCATCGACATCTACGTCAACAACCGCCTGGTCGCCCGGGGCGAGGTCGTCATCGTCGACGAACGCCTGGGCGTGACCATGACGGAAATCATCAAGGACGGGGACTCGGCGGCCTAAGGCCCCTGGAGTCTGAGGAGATTTGATATGCGGCTTCTGGTCGTCGGAAAATTGAACGGGCAACTGTCCACCGCCGTGAAGATGGCGATGTCGGCGGGCGCCAAGGTCAGCCATGTGGAGACCATCGCGGCCTGCACCCACGCCCTGCGCGCGGGTCAGGGGGCCGACCTGCTGCTGGTGGATTATGACCTCGACATCGCCGCCCTGATCGCGGCCAACGAGGCCGAGCGGATCCGGGTGCCGGTGGTGGCCTGCGGGGTCGACGCCGATCCGAAGCGGGCCGGCGACGCCATCCGCGCAGGCGCAAAGGAGTTCATCCCCCTGCCCCCCGAGGTGGAGATGATCGCCGCGGTGCTGGCCGCGGTCTCCGACGACAACAAGCCCATGGTGGTGCGCGACGCCGCCATGCAGGCCGTGATCTCGCTGGCAGACCAAGTAGCGGGCTCGGAAGCCTCCATCCTGATCACTGGCGAGAGCGGCTCGGGCAAGGAAGTCATCGCCCGCTACGTGCACCAGAAGTCCCGCCGGGCCTCCAAGCCCTTCATCTCGGTCAACTGCGCGGCCATCCCCGAGAACCTGCTGGAGAGCGAACTGTTCGGCCACGAGAAGGGCGCCTTCACCGGGGCGCTCGCCCGCCGTATCGGCAAGTTCGAGGAAGCCAACGGCGGCACCCTGCTGCTGGACGAAATCTCCGAGATGGACGTGCGCCTACAGGCCAAGCTGCTGCGCGCCATCCAGGAGCGCGAGATCGACCGGGTCGGCGGCTCCAAGCCGGTGAAGGTGGACATCCGCATCCTGGCCACCTCCAACCGCGACCTGGTCCAGGCCGTGAAGGATCACACCTTCCGCGAGGACCTGCTCTATCGCCTGAACGTCGTGAACCTGCGCTTGCCCGCCCTGCGCGAGCGGCCCGGCGACGTGGTCGCGCTCGCCGAATTCTTCGTCAAGAAGTACGCCGCCGCCAATGGCGTGGCCGAGCGGCCGCTGTCGGGCGAGGCCAAGCGCCGCCTGGCCGGCCACCGCTGGCCGGGCAACGTGCGCGAGCTGGAAAACGCCATGCACCGCGCCGTCCTCCTGGCCATCGGCCCGGAGATCGACGAAGCCGCCATCCGCCTGCCCGACGGCCAGCCCCTCTCGGCCCCCGACCCCGGCTCCCGCACGGCCTATGCCGCCGCCACCGCCGCGGAATCGGCGACCCGCAACTTCGTCGGACAGACCGTGGCGACCATGGAACAGCAGCTGATCATCGACACCCTGGAGCATTGCCTGGGCAACCGCACCCACGCGGCCAATATCCTGGGCATCTCCATCCGCACCCTGCGCAACAAGCTCAAGGAATACAGCGAGGCCGGCGTCTCGGTCCCCGCGCCCCAGGGCATGGGCGCCCACGCCGCCTAGTCGCCTGATCTCTTCGCTTTCCGCCTGCCCTCGCGAGAGGGCGGGCGCTTCGGATTCCATCCATGGCTGACGTCCCCGCAGGTTACGGCACGAACCGCCCCTCCGCCGGAGAGGTGTGGAGCTGGATCGCGCGTGGCGAGGTGGCCCTGGCCATCGGCGTCATCGGCGTCATCGTCCTGCTGATCCTGCCCATCCCGGCATTCATGCTGGACGGGCTGCTGGCGATCTCGATCACCAGCGCGGTGCTGATCCTGATGACCTCGCTGCTCATCAGCCGGCCGCTGGAGTTCACCGCCTTCCCCACCGTGCTGCTGGTGACCACTCTGTTCCGCCTGGCGCTGAACGTGGCCTCCACACGCCTGATCCTCGGCCATGGCCACGAGGGCGCGCACGGGGCCGGCAAGGTGATCGGGGCCTTCGGTCAGCTGATGACTGGCGGCAGTTTCGCCATCGGCCTGATCGTCTTCGCCATCCTGGTGATCGTGAACTTCGTGGTCATCACCAAGGGTTCGGGCCGGATCGCCGAAGTGGCGGCCCGCTTCACCCTGGACTCCATGCCCGGCAAGCAGATGGCCATCGACGCCGACCTCTCGGCGGGCCTGATCGACGAGGACGTGGCCAAGAAGCGCCGCAAGGAGCTGGAGCAGGAATCGACCTTCTTCGGGGCCATGGACGGCGCCTCGAAGTTCGTGCGCGGCGACGCCGTCGCCGGCCTGATCATCGTAGGCATCAACGTCGTCGGCGGCATCCTGATCGGGGTGATCCAGCACCACGTGCCGATCGCCCAGGCCGCCGCGACCTACACCATCATGACCATCGGCGACGGCCTGGTCAGCCAGATCCCGGCGCTCATCATCTCTATCGCCGCAGGCTTCCTGGTGTCCAAGGCCGGTGTCGACGGCTCGGCCGACAAGGCTCTGGTCACCCAGCTGGCCATGAACCCCATCGCGCTGGGCATGGTCTCGGCCACCGCGGGCGTCGTGGCCCTGATCCCGGGCATGCCGATTATCCCCTTCGCCATCGTCTCCATCGCCTCGGGCGTGCTGGCCTGGCGGCGAGGCCATACCAAGCCGGCGGCGCCGGAATCGAATTCGCTCACCGTGGCGGCGCCCACCGCCGAGGAGAGCGAAGAGCCGATCAGCCAGACCCTGGCCATCGACGAGATTAAGATCGAGCTGGGCTACGGCCTGCTGCCGCTGATCAACGACCTTGAGGGCCGCCGCCTGACCGACCAGATCAAGGCCCTGCGCCGGACGCTGGCCACCGACTACGGCTTCGTCATGCCGGCGGTGCGCATCCTCGACAACATGCGGCTGCCCAGCCAGGGCTACATGATCCGCATCAAGGAGATGGAGGCCGGTGGCGGCGAGGTCCGTCTCGGCTCCCTGATGGCCATGGACCCGCGCGGCGGCCAGGTGGACCTGCCCGGCGAACACATCCGCGAACCGGCCTTCGGCCTGCCCGCCACATGGGTGGACGACAGCCTTCGCGAGGAAGCCACCTTCCGCGGCTACACCATCGTCGATCCGGCCACCGTGCTGACCACGCACCTGACCGAGATCCTGAAGGAAAACATGCCCGACCTGCTCTCATATGCGGAGCTGCAGAAGATGCTGAAAGACCTGCCCGCCGAGCAGAAGAAGCTGGTGGACGACCTGGTGCCCCAGGTGGTCTCGGCCACCACCATCCAGCGCGTCCTGCAATCGCTGCTGAAGGAGCGGGTCTCGATCCGCGACCTGCCCTCGATCCTGGAGGGCATCGGCGAGGCCGCGCCGCACACCCAGTCCATCACCCTGCTGGTGGAACAGGTCCGTGGCCGCCTGGCCCGCCAGCTGTCCTTCGCCCATCGCGGCGACGACGGCGCCCTGCCGATCATCACCATGTCGGCTGAGTGGGAGAACGCCTTCGCCGACGCCCTGATCGGGTCGGGCGACGAGAAGCAACTGGCGCTGGCGCCGTCCCGCCTGCAGGAGTTCATCCGCGGCGTCCGCGACACCTTCGAGCGGGCCGCGCTGAACGGCGACTCACCGGTGCTGCTCACCAGCCCGCAGGTCCGCCCCTATGTCCGCTCGATCATCGAACGCTTCCGCGGCCAGACGCCGGTGATGAGCCAGAATGAGGTGCATCCCAAGGCGCGGCTCAAGACCGTCGGGACGATCTAGCCCCGCTAAACGTGTGGGCCGTTGCAGGCGCGCTTTTCCACTGGTAGCGGTTTCGCCCATGGGGCGATTGTCAGCTCCGAGCTTGGACATCGCATGCGACCATCCAAACCCACTTCCCGACGCGGCGCGGGGGCCAGCCTGTTCTGGGACCTGCTGACCTTCGAGCGGCTGATGACCAACCAGGTCATCCACCTGATCTATTGGGCGGGCCTCGGCGTCATCGCTCTGATCGCCTTCGGGTTCATCGGCACCGCCGTCGGCGTCGCCCTGCGCGAAGAGCTGTTCATGGGGGTTCTGCTGGCCGTCAGCGTGCTGGTGGGCGGCTTCCTGGTGGTGGGCGCCCTGGTGCTGCTGTGGCGCTCGTTTTGCGAGCTCTATGTGGCGCTGTTCCGCCTCAGCGACGATCTGCACGCCATGCGCCAGGCCGTGGACGCCGAGAATTCGGTCCGCGCGCCACAACCGCCTCAACCGCAGTAGGTCAGCCGAGGCCCTGAACCCAGGCCTGCGCGGCCGGCTTAGGATTTCCATTGATATCGAACAGCAGCGGCGCGTCAGCGGCATCTTCACGCTTGCGCCAGGACTCCCGGTCCCGCAGGCCCCAGGTGGTGAACGCGAACTGCTGGTGCTGCGGCAGAGCCGAGAAGGCCTCGGCGGCCTCGCGGTAGAGATCGGCCTGACGGGTCAGCCGCTCTGTGCGACTGCCACCCTCCTGTAGGGAGACGTCCATCTCCGAGATGTGGATCGGCAGGCCCAGGGAGGCGAGATCGGCGATGGCCGCCTTGATCAGGCCCTTCTGGTCGCCGGCCGCCAGGTGGGTCTGGGTGCCCAGGCCGCCGAGCGGGGCGCCGGCCTTCAGCAGGGTCTCGGCCAGTTTCAGGTAAGCGCGGCGCTTGTTCGGCAGGGTCTCCAGGAAGAAGTCGTTGAGGAACAGCACCGCGCTGGGGTCGGCCTCGCGGGCGTGCTGGAAGGCCAGGACCATGTGCTCCAGCTTGCCCAGCTTGCGGGCCCAGAGGCTGTCGCGCCAGCCGCTGCCGTCGTCCAGAACCGTCTCGTTGATCACATCCCAGCCCACCGCCTGGCCACGATACCGTCCCACCACCGCCAGGATGTAGTTGCGATAGGCGGCGGCGAAACTGACCCGGCTCTCATCAAGGTTGGTGAAGGCCGCCGGCGCCTGGTCGTACCAGACCAGGGTATGGCCGAAGAGCCGGATGCCGTTGGCCTTGGCGAAGGCGGCGATCTGATCGGGGCCCTCGAAGCGGAACGAGCCGTCCGGCTGGGCGATGTATTCCATCTTCATCTCCCACTCGGGCGTGAGCTGGGAGACCTGTTCGGTGAGCAGGCGGACCAGGGTCGGGTCCTGCAGGTGGACGGCCTGGATGGCCGCGCCCACGGGGAACGGGGCCACGGACTTCAGCGGTGGGATCGAGATCGGCGCGGTCTGGGCGTCGGCCGTGCGGTTGCAGGCCGCCAGCGCCAGGGCCGAACCCAGGAAGGCGCGGCGGTGCAGTCTCATCGCGCTCCGGCGGCCCGGCGCAGGCCCAGTTCATCGAGGGCCGCGGTTTCCTGCTTGGCCACTTCCTTGCGACGGGCCACGGCGATGCCCTCGGCCACCTGCTCGTATTTCTTCTGCTCTTCGTAGGCCAGCGAGAGGGCGTCGCGGGCGCCGGCCTCTTCGTCGGCGATACGGTCGATCTCCACCTGGGCGGCGGCCTTGCGGATGCGCAGCCCCTCCAGGAAGCCCACCTGATACCAGCCGTGCTCGGCGTCCTCGCGGGCGCGATGGGCCTCGGCCTCTCCCTCGGCCTCCAGCAAGACCAGCTTCATCTCGGCGGCCATGCGCCGGTCGGCGATCTCACCCAGACGCTTTTGCAGGATCTCGACCTCATAGGTCGAAAGCTTGATCAGACTGTCAGCCCAGCTCATGCGGCTTCACTCATCAGGATCTGGGCCAGGAGTTCGAAGCTTTCGTCGAGGCTGGTGGCCTCGTCCTTGTCCTGGCCAAGGAAGGCTTCCAGTTGCGGATTGAGCGCGATGGCCCGGTCGACCATCGGATCGGCGCCGGCGCGATAGGCGCCGATGCGGATTAGCTCCTCCATATTGGCGTAGGCCGACAGGGTCTGGCGGGCGTTGGTGACGATCTGCCGCTCGTGGGGCAGATGGCAGCCCGGCATGGTCCGGCTGATGGACTTCAGCACATTGATCGCCGGGAAGCGGCCGCGCTCGGCGATGGCGCGCTCCATGACGATATGGCCGTCGAGGATACCGCGTACGGCGTCGGCGATGGGCTCGTTGTGATCGTCGCCGTCCACCAGCACGGTGAAGATGCCGGTGATAGGCCCAGCGGTCGTGCCGTCGGGCCGGACGGGGCCGGGACCGGCGCGCTCCAGCAGCTTGGGCAGCTCGGTGAAGACGGTGGGGGTGTAGCCCTTGGTGGTGGGGGGCTCGCCGGCGGCCAGGCCGATTTCGCGCTGGGCCATCGCGAAGCGGGTGACACTGTCCATCATGCACAGCACTTCCAGGTCCTGGTCGCGCAGGAACTCGGCGATGGCGAGCGTCATGTAGGCCGCCTGGCGGCGCTTCAGGGCCGGTTCGTCGGAGGTGGCGACCACGACGATGGCGCGCTTGAGGCCTTCCTCGCCCAGGGTCTCCTCGATGAACTCGCGAACCTCACGGCCCCGTTCGCCGATCAATCCCACCACGACCACGTCGCAGTCGGCTTCCTTGGCCAGCATGGAGAGCAGCACCGACTTGCCGACGCCGGAGCCGGCGAAGACACCCAGGCGCTGGCCGCGGCAGCAGGTGGTGAAGACATTCATGGACCGCACGCCCAGGTCCAGGCGTTCGCCGACCCGGCCGCGGGCGTGAGCGGCGGGCGGGGCTGCGCGCAGGGGATAGGCGGCGGGGCCTTGCGGCAGGGGTCCGAGCCCGTCGATGGGGTCGCCGAAGGCGTCGATGATACGGCCCAGCCAGGCCCGCGTCGGGCGCACGGCAGACCCCATGGAGTCGATGCGGATTTCCGCGCCGGGGGCGACGCCTTCAACCGGGCCGAAAGGCATCAGCAGGGCGCGGGTTTCGCGGAAGCCGACGACCTCGGCTTGCAGGGGGGTGTCAGCCCGGCGTTCGATGGCGGCGCGCGCGCCCACCGACAGACGGGTCAGCCCGCCGCGGGCTTCGATCAGGAGACCATTCACCGCCGCCACGCGGCCCGAAACGGTCAGCGGATCGATACGCTCGACGGCCGCGACGAGGTTGCGCAAAACGGGGGAACTCCGGGGAACTTTTCAGCCCCCGAAGAATCCGCCCGACGCTGTTAACCGGTGGTGAAGATCAGCCCGCCCGGGCAAGGCCTGCGGCGATGCGCGCAGCCACCTTGGGATAACGGGCGGCAAGCCTGGCCGTGCTGAGCGGACGCCGCGCCGCGGCCCTGATTAGGGCGGGCCGCACGGTGCTGGCGATCAGCGGTTTTGCGGCGCGCGCGATGGTCCCGCGGCCGGCGATGGCCGCGATGGCGCCGATGGCCAGGCCGCCCAGGGCCAGCGCCAGGATCGGGTGGGCCTTCACGTGGTCGCGGAAGGTGGGCTTGGCGGCCGGATCGACGCCCTCCAGGGGGTTGCCGGTGACGGCGTCGTTGGCCGCCGCGCCCAGGGGGGCGGACCCGGCTTCGAGGTCCTCGGTGAGGACGGGAGCGATCGAAATGCGGTCGTTGTTGGCGTAGGGCGTCGGCATCGGGTGGCCTTTCAATTCAAGGGCTTCGCCCGTCCAAACTCCTGGGGACCGGGGCTGTTCCGTCGCAAATGGCCTGTGCGACGATGGCGACCACCTTCTGCCCACTGATCAGGCCCATGTGCCCGACGCCGGGCAGCACGGTGACCGGGACCGGCCGGGCGAGGCCCGCGAAGGCCGCCTCGTAGCGGTCGGAATACATGATCTCGTCGTGATCTCCGGCCAGCAGGACGATGGGGCCCGGCGCGCGGGCGGCGTCGGCGCGGTAGCCTTGCGCGTCCCCCGCCCCGAGGCTGTCGCTCGGGGCGAAGTTCTGCATCAGGCGGAAGGACCATGTTCGGGGCCCGGCGCCCGCGGGACCTGCGAAGGCCAGGGTCGGCAAGCCGTCGAAGGCGTGAATCCCGAAGCGGTTGAGGATCGACAGGCCGATGATGCGCCCGGTGTACGACGCCACCCAACCGCCGCTAGCCGGGCGCGACGTCGCCGCGGCATGGCCAAGATAGGGCGCCAGCAGGACAAAGCGCTGGAAGAGCCGCCCCTGCGGCGCGCCGGCGATGCGCAGGACGAAGCCGCCGCCCGAGGAATGTCCCACCAGGACGAGATCCGCCCGCGGATAGGTTCTGCGGATCACCGCGACGAAATCGGCGAGGTCCTCCTCCAGCTGGCCCAGATGGCCGATGTCGCCCCAGGTCCCGCTGTCGCCGTGGCCGCGGACATCGGGGGCTAAGGCCGGGACGCCCCGGGCGGCCAGGGCCTGGCCCAGGATGGTCATGTCTGCGCTGGAGCCGCCCGACCCGTGGATCAGCACCGCGACCTCTCCGGACTCGCCCGGCGGCTGGTAGCTTCGATAGGCGAGCGATACGCCATCGCGGGCGGTGAAGCGCTGCAGGGACGGCTGGGGCTGACGGGCGGCGGCGGCCACCGCGACCGCCGTGACGTCGGGCATGGGCGGCGGCGGCGGGGCGGTTCCAAAGGCCACGAGAATGGCCACGACAGCCATGGGCAGCAGGATCAGGCCGACCAGCAGCCAGGGCAGGTACTTCAGGCTCATGTGGGGTCCTCTCAAGATCCCCACCTCGCTGGGGTGGCGCCCGACCGCCAGCGACCTTGCGTGAATGGGCGAGCGGGTTCGCGAACGGACCGACGGGCCGCTTCGCCCGGCCTCCCCGCCCAGCTATAGAGGCGCCATGGGCAGGGCGGATCTGAAGGGTTGGACGCGCGACGTCGCCGGGGCGGCGGCGGTCGGGCTGTTCGTCGGCGTGATCGGGCCCTTCGGCAGCTATTCCAACGGCTCGGCCCTGGTGCGCGTCGCCTACTGGGTCGCGGTCATGGTTCTGGGCGTCCTCATCTACGGGACGGTGCTGCGGCTGGCGCATCGCGCCACCCGGATCTGGAGGCTGCCGGCCTGGGCCGGCTTCCTGGCCGCAGCCGTGGTCGCCGCCGCACCGATGGCGGGGGTCTGTGTCCTGATCGCGTCCCAGGTCTGGCCGTTCCTGAAGCTGTCGCCCCTGACCTGGTATCTGGAGTGCCTGGTGATGGGCCTGCCGCTGGCCGCGGGCTACGAGCTGCTGCTGCGCCGCGACGCCCGCCGCGCCAAGGAAAGGGGCGCACCGCCGCGCCGTTTCGGCCGCGAGGTGATTTGCCTGCAGATGGAGGATCACTACGTCCGGGTCCACACAGCCCTTGGATCGAAATTAATCTTGATGCGGCTTTCGGACGCGGTCGCGCGAACCGGCCGTGAGGGCCTTCAGGTCCACCGCTCCTGGTGGGTGGCCAGGGACGCCGTCACTGAGGTGATCCGCGACGGCCGCAACCTCAGACTCAAGCTATTGAACGGACTCGAAGTTCCGGTGGCCCGTAGGGCCGTGGCGCGCCTCAAGGCCTTGGGACTGGAGCCCGGCTGACGCCGGCCCGACGCACGCCGAAGCCTGTCCAATCACAAAAGATTCAACGGACCCGCGACGCTCCGTCCGGCGGCCGCGCTTGCTGGGGATTCCGAAATCGAGTTAACGATTCGGACAGAGGCCTTTCATTATTAACCGGTCTTAAATTAACTCGCTGGCAAGGTAGCGGTGAGGGACGACGTGGATTCCGAAGAATCCAATATTTAGGCGCTGGCGGTTCAGGAGAATTTTATGCGCGTACTGTTGATCGAGGACGACAGCGCTACCGCGCAAAGCATCGAGTTGATGCTCAAGTCCGAAGGCTTCAACGTCTATACGACGGACCTCGGCGAAGAGGGCGTGGATCTGGGCAAGATCTACGACTACGATCTCATCCTGCTGGACCTGAACCTGCCTGACATGAGCGGCATGGACGTGCTCCGCACCCTCCGCGTCGGCAAGATCAACACCCCGATCATGATCCTGTCGGGCTCCGCCGAGATCGACACTAAGGTTAAGACCTTTGGCGCCGGCGGCGACGACTACATGACCAAGCCCTTCCACAAGGACGAGCTGGTCGCCCGCATCCACGCCGTGGTCCGCCGTTCCAAGGGCCACGCGCAATCGGTCATCAAGACCGGCGACATCACCGTGAACCTCGACGCCAAGACCGTCGAAGTGAATTCCAGCCGCGTTCACCTGACCGGCAAGGAATACCAGATGCTGGAGCTGCTCTCGCTCCGCAAGGGCACCACGCTCACCAAGGAGATGTTCCTGAACCATCTCTACGGCGGCATGGACGAGCCCGAACTGAAGATCATCGACGTGTTCATCTGCAAGCTGCGCAAGAAGCTGGCCGCGGCCGCCGACGGCAAGCACCACATCGAAACCGTCTGGGGCCGTGGCTACGTGCTGCGCGACCCCCAAGAGAGCGCTGTCGCGGCTTAACCTAAAGAACGCCGCCAAGCACTCAACGTCCAGGAATTCGTCAGAGCGCCCGCCCTCACCGGCGGGCGTTTCTGTTTGCGCCCCACGCGTGCCGGGGTTTGCGTCCCAGCCCCCCTAGCCGTTAACGTCCGCCCCTGAGCTTGGGGAGCGTTGCGTTGAGAAAAGACATCCTGGTGGCCATCGTCTTCGGGGTCGCCCTCCTCGCGGCGGCTGTGGCGAACATGACGCCCAAGCCCCTGGGCCTCGACGCGCCGGCCGGCGTCTTCTCCGCGGGCCGCGCCATGGTCGACGACCGGGTGATCGCCAAGGTTCCCCACCCTATGGGGTCGCCCGCCAACTATGCGGTGCGCGAGTATCTGACCGGCCGCATGACGCGGCTGGGCCTGTCCCCGCAGGTGCAGCGCGTCGACGCCTTCCAGGAACGCCCCGGCAAGGAGCCCCTGGTGATCGGCGGGGTCGTCGAGAACCTGATCGGCGTCCTGCCCGGCAAGGACCGCAATGCGCCGGCCGTGGCCCTGATGGCCCACTATGACAGCGTCCCCGGCTCTCCCGGCGCCGCCGACGATGCGGCGGGCGTCTCGGCCGCCCTGGAGGTGATGCGCATCCTGAAGGCGGAGGGTGTGCCGGCCCGCGACGTGGTCCTGCTGCTCACCGACGGCGAAGAGGCGGGCCTGCTAGGCGCCACCGGCTTTTTCCAGAGCCACCCCTTGGCAAAGCAGCTCGGCTTCGTGATCAACATGGAAAGCCGTGGCGGCGGCGGGCGGGCCAACATATTCGAAACCGCGCCCGCCAACGGCGCGGTGATCGACCTGTTCCGCAAGGCCTCTACCTCGCCAGCCTCCAGTTCGCTGATCGTCTATCTCAACGAGCAGCTGCCCAACGACACCGACTTCACCGTGCCGCGCAAGGCCGGGATCGCGGGCCTGAACTACGCCTTCATCGCGCAGCAGTTCGACTACCACTCGCCCGCCTCGACGCCGGACAATCTCAGTCAGGGCAGCCTGCAGCACTTGGGCGACGAGGTGCTGGCCACGGCCCGCGAGGCCGCCTTCGCGCCGGCCCTGCCCGGCAAGGCGCCCGACAAGGTCTATTCCAACACCGTCGGAAACCACCTGCTCACCTACCCCACCCTAGCCGGCTGGGGCGTGCTGGCCCTGACCCTGGCGTTGCTGGCGCTGGGGGTCTGGCGCGCACGGCAGGCCGACGCCTTCGCCTGGCCCGACGTGGCCAAGGGAGTCGGCGCGGCGCTCTATCTGCTGCTGACCTCGGCGACCCTGTTCATGCTGGCTCGCCGGGTCACCGGGGCAGGCTTCGGCTTCTACGACCAGGCCAAGCTGCTGGCCAATGTCCACCTCTGGGAAGTCGCCCTGCTGGGTGTCGGGATCGGTATCCTGCTCTATGTCGCCGCCGCCGTGGGCCGGGGCCGCATGCGCCTGGCCGCCGCCGGCCTCGCCCTGCTGGCGGGCGTGCTCTGCACCGCCTTCTCCGGCTGGAATCTGATCGGCCTGGGGGTCGGCGGGGCCGGCGCCGTGGTCGCCCTGCTGGCCTTCGGACGCCCCGCCGGCGTCGCCGGGACCTGGACAGGCGTGCTGGCCCTGGCCTTCCTGGCCGCCCTGGTCCTGCAGGTCGTGGCCCCGACCGCCGCCTTCCTGATCGCCTGGCCACTGGCCTTCGCCGCCCTGGCCGGCGCGGTCAGCGCCATGGGGACCTGGCGGCCTAACGCCGTGCCGATCACCGTCGCCGTGCTGGCGGCGCTCGCGCTGCAGTGGGTGCTGTCCTACGCCCACGGGGTGTTCATCGGCATAGACCTGGTGGAGATCCAGGCCCTGTTCGTCTGGCTGGCCGCCCTGCTGCTCTGGCCATTGATCCAGGCCGACGCCGAGGAGACCCGTCCGCGCACCGTCGCCCTCATTGTCCTAGCAGCGGGCTTCGCGTTCGTTGGCCTGGTGCGGATCATCCCGCCGTGGAGCGCGCGTCATCCCCAACCCGCCATCATCACCTATGTGGTCCAGGCCGCCACCGGCCAGGCCAAGCGCTTCAGCCTGGCGCCCAACCCGCCGGATTGGGCGCGCGGCGTCCTGAAGGCCGACGGCGGCCACATCGTGAAGGACGATCCGCCGATCGGCTGGCGCAACGGCCCCGGCGACACGCTGTCGGCCTGGGCCAAGCCGGTGAACCCGCTGCCCCCCGCCGTCGCCCTAAACCGGCTGATCGACGGATCTCTGGAGGTGAAGATCGTACCCCCGGCCGGAGCTCGGGCGCTGGCCATCGACATTCGCCCCACCGGCAAGCTGACCGACGCCACGGTGAACGGCCGTCCGGCCAAGATCCTCACCGAACCCGGCCAGTGGACCCGCGTCTACTGGCAGGGCGCGGCGCAGGGCGTGGCCATCGGTTTCCGCGCGAAGGGCCCCGGTGTGATCGACACCCGCTACGCCACCACCACCGAGGCCTGGCCCGCCGACGCCAAGCCCCTGCCGAAGATGCCGTCCAAGGTCTCGGGCAATTCTATCTCCGGCTCCACCATCGTCACCGGCGAGCAGCGGTTCACCTGGTGACGCCAAGGGTCTAAAAGAGGCCGATGAGCGACATCACCATCTATCACAACCCCGCCTGCGGCGCCTCGCGCAACACGCTGGCCCTGCTGCGCGAGAAGGGCCTGGAGCCCGAGGTCGTGGAGTATGTGAAGGTCGGCTGGACCCGCGATCAGCTGCACGACCTGACGAAGGCCATGGGGGTCGGCGCCCATGACATCCTGCGGGTGAAGGGCACGAAGGCCGACGAGCTTGGCCTGAGCGACCCGTCGTCGTCGGACGAGGCCCTGTTCGCCGCCATGATCCTCGACCCCAACCTGGTGAATCGGCCTATCGTAGTGACGCCGAAGGGGGCCGCCCTGTGCCGTCCCGCGGAGCTCGTGCTTAGTCTTCTGTAGAGGAGGCCCAGATAAGCAGACCCGGCGACCCGATGTCGCCGCAATCTCACTGGAAGACCGCCTGCCGTGACAAAAGGACCAGTCCACGGCGGGGTCACATACGGTTAACCAAGACGGGCCACGATCATCCGGCCTGCGTTTTGCTGGCCTACCTGCCAGATGCGCCATTTTGAACTAGCTAAGGTCAAGCTTGGCTAGAGCGATATTAGTAACGGGGGCACGATGCACGAATTCGATCCGCGACGTCCGACCCTGCGTCTCGCCCCGCGCCTGCTCGTGGGCGTGGCCGGTTTCGCCGCTCTGGCGCTCGGCTGGAAGCTGACCGCCGCCGAGGCCACCGCCCCCACCCCGCCGCCCCTCGATCCCGCCGCCATCACCGCCCTGCAGCACGCCGCCTTCACCCAGGCCGAGGCTCAGCCCGGCTTCACGCGGCCTGAGAACATCGCCGTCAAGATTCAGCCGGGCGAGACCTTCGAGGCCGCCGTCCTAAGGGCCGGGGTCGCCCCCGACGAGGCCCGCCAAGCCGTCGAGACCCTGGGCGAGGCCATGGACACCGTCCACATCAAGGCGGGCATGGCCTTCGAAGCCGCCATCGCCAAGCCCCGCGGCCAGCGCGGGCCGGCCCGTCTGATCGGCCTGTCCCTGCGCACCGGCCCAGCCACCGCCGTCACCGTCTCGCGCACCTTCGACGGCGCCTTGCGCCTTCGGGAGATGGAAGAAAAGATTCGCGACGAGACCACCGTCGCCCAGGGCGCCATCACCGGCTCGCTCTACGAGAGCGCCTCGCGCCTGGGGGCCACCTCGTCGATCACCGCCCAGATGGTGAAGCTGTTCTCCCACAAGATCGACTTCGACCGCGACATCAAGCCGGGCGACAAGTTCGAACTGGTCTTCGACCGCAAGGTCACCGAGAGCGGCCGCACGGTGGAGACCGGCGACCTGGAATATGCCGAGATCAAGGGCATCCGCTTCTACCGCTTCGTCATGCCCGGCGGCAGCGTCGAGTACCTCGACGACGCCGGCAAGAACATCAAGGGCTTCCTGCTGCGCACCCCGGTGGACGGCGCGCGGATGACCTCGACCTTCGGCATGCGCCGCCACCCGATCCTTGGGTACAACCGCATGCACCAGGGCATCGACTTCGGCGCCGGCATGGGAACGCCGGTCCTGGCCGCCGGCGACGGCGTGGTGGTGGAAGCCCGGCGCTGGGGCGGCTACGGCAACTGGCTGCGCATCCGCCACTCTAACGGCTGGGAAACCGGCTACGGCCACCTGTCGCGCTACGCCAAGGGTCTGAAGGCCGGCCAGCACGTGTCCCAGGGCCAGCTGGTGGCCTATGTGGGCTCCACCGGCGCCTCCACCGGCCCCCACCTGCACTACGAGACCTGGTTCAAGGGCGCCCGCGTCAACCCGGTCGGGGTCAAGGTGCCCACCGGCACCGTCCTGGCCGGCGCCCAACTGGCCGCCTTCCGCGCCCAGAAGGCCCATATCGACCACCTGGTAAACCAGAGCGAGAGCGCCGACGCCGCCAAGGACGACGACGCCACTCAGAAGCTCGCCTCGGCCGACCCGATCAAGGTCGCCGGTCTGCGCCGCTAGAGCATTTTCCGATAAGTTTGAAACGGCTATCGGATCGAAAAATGCTTTAACTATTTGAATTAGAGCCCTTTCCGATCTGATTGAAGCGGTCAGATCGGAAAGGGCTCTAGCTAAGCCCGCCAGGGGAACAGGGACCGCAGCCGCGCGTCCCGCAGCCACAGGCCGCCCCAGGCGAACAGCGCCAGGTAGACCCCGAACAGGATGTGGCTGAACAGCGGGCTGTCGATCCGCAGGTGCGTGGCGATCGCTCCGCCGAGATAGCCCGTCACCAGCACCGCCCCCAGGACCGCCGTGCGGG
>JAYVDG010000201.1:0-2287 GCA_043749525.1 Phenylobacterium sp. | reverse complement strand
CAGGCTTGCCGGCGGCGGCGCGGCCCTCGGGATCTTCCAGCCCGTGGTCGATGGCGTTGCGCAGCATGTGGGTGATCGGGTCGGCCAGGCGCTCGATGACGGTCTTGTCGACCTCGGTGCCTTCGCCTTCCATCACCAGCTTGACGCGTTTGCCGGTCATGTCCGCGACTTCGCGGGCCAGACGCGGCATCCGTTGGAACACGGACTTCACGGGCTGGGCGCGGATGGCCATGACGCTGTCCTGGATCTCCCGGGTCAGCAGTTCCAGGTCCTCAAGGCCGAGCGCGACGTTGGAAGAGCGCGCCAGACCGCTCTCCAGGACCCTTTGCGACAGCATGGCCTGCTGGATGACCAGCTCGCCGACGGCGTTGATCAGACGGTCGACCCGGTCCAGGTCCACGCGGATGGTGACGCTGGCCGCCGCGGCGGGCGCGGCGTTGGCGGCGGCTACGGCCGGCGGGGCTGCGGCTGGCGCTACGGGCACGGGCGCAGCGGCCTTGGGGGCCGGCGGCGTGGCGACGCTCTGGGCGCGCGCGATCAGGGCGGCGACGTCCTCGGCCGGGGCCTCGGCGGTCGCCTCGACGACGATCTCAGGTTCCGGTTCGGCGGGGGCGGCGTCGCCACCTCCGACCCGCGCCAGCAAGGCGGCGATGTCGAGATCGGCGGTGGCTGAGGCCGCCGCGGCGCGGTCGTCCTCGCTCAGGCCCTCATCGGCGGCGCCGGGCGCGGCGGCCGAGGGATCGGCGCCGTCGCGGGTGATGGTCAGGTTGCAGTCGTCCTCAACGAACTCGAAGACCTCGCGGATGGAGGCCTCGTCGGAGTCGGTGAACAGCTGGATGCGCCAGCTCACATAGGCCTGTTCGGCGGCGAGCTGGTCCAGGGGCGGCAAGGCCTCGTCGATCAGGGTGACGCGGGTCTCGCCCAGGCGGGCCAGTTCACGCAGCACCAGACCGGATTCGTTGGCCTTGGCGTACATTTCCGACTTGGGAGAGAACTCGATGGTCCAGGAGGACAGCGCCTCCTCGGGGGCGGCGTCCACGACGGCAAGCTCGCCGCCCGCCTCGGCGTTCTGGGCGTCCAGGTCGATGAAGCCGCCGGGGGCGTCGTCGCCCTCGATGCTGAGGGCGAGGGGGACGAAGCCGAAGTCCTCGTCACCGCCGCCCATGGCGTCGTCGTCGTCCTCGCCGCCGATCAAGCCGCGGAGTTCGCTATAGGCGCCTTGCGAGCGGCCTTCCTCCACCTTGCCGCCGTCGCGCGCGGCGGCCACATGGTCGGCCAGGACGTCAAAGGCCCGCAGCAGGGTCTTGGCGACCTCGTCGGTCAGCTCCATCTTGCCGGAGCGGATCTCGTCCATCACCGTTTCGAAGACGTGGGCGAAGCGGATCAGGTCTTCGAGCCCGAAGGCCCCAGCGCCGCCCTTGACCGAGTGGACGGCGCGGAAGACGGCATTGATCGTCTCGTCATCCGCCTCGCCCAACTCCATGGCCAACAGGCCCTGTTCGGCGTCGGTCAGGAGTTCATCGCACTCCTGGAAGAACGTCTGTTTGATGCTCTCGAACGGATCCAACGGAACGCTCCGAAACGGCTTCTAGAGGGTCAGGCGGCGACGCGGCGAACGGCGTCGACCAGCTTCACAGGGTTGAAAGGCTTGACGATCCAGCCGGTGGCGCCGGCCGAACGTGCCCGCTCCTTCTTGGCCGCATCGCTTTCCGTGGTCAGGACCAGGATCGGCGTGGCGCGATGCTCGGGATTGGCGCGGACGCCCTCGATCACGCCGAAGCCGTCGAGGCGGGGCATGTTGATGTCGGTGATCACCACGTCCACGATGCCGGCGTTGGCTTGCAGGACTTCCAGCCCATCGACGCCGTCCACGGCCTGGATGACGCGGTAGCCCGCCTCCACCAGCGCATGGTTCAGCATCTCCCGCATGGTGCGGCTATCGTCGATCGTCAGTACGGTCTTGGTCACGAAAGTTCCCCTTGCGGTTCGAATTGAAGCTCGGGTTCACCGAACGCCGCCAATTGCTCTGAAAACGCCAAAGACGGTTGATCCACCGTTAAGCAGACGCCGTCCTCGGACCAGATTTTGCGCGCAGACATCAAAACCTGCAGGCAGAGACCACCCATGCGGGTGACCTGAGACGCATCGAGGTCCAGCGGACGGCCGCGCAGGGCCATCAGTTCGGCCCGCAGCGGCTCAGCCGCCTGCAGGTCCAGAACCGGGGCGAGGCTGACCGTCGCCCGGTCCGCGACGGTTGCGGTGTCCGTGGCCATCAGAATTCTTCCCA
>JAYVDG010000200.1:0-2290 GCA_043749525.1 Phenylobacterium sp. | reverse complement strand
CAGCGCTGGTTGAAGAGGGCGGTCAGGCCCTCCTCCGTCAGGGTGAAGTTGGTCAGGCCCAGCGCCGCGTCCTCCAGGGTCGTGGAGATGATCACCGGCACATTGGCCGATTCCGGCGGCGCGCCCGGATCGAACGGATGATGCGGCAGGGCGTCGGTGCCGATCACCGGCGAGTGGTTGCCGCGGGCCGCCGTCTGGGCCTCCAGGATCTGCTGCCAGGAGACCTTCTGCAGGTCGCCCATGTTGGCCTTCCCGATGCCGAGTTGCTTGAGGAACTTCTCGGCGGTCTCCGCGCCCGCCTCCGGGGTCACCAGCCGCAGCGCCGATCCCGACTGCACCGCGGCGCGGTGGAAGAGGCCCTTGGCCGGCGGCATGGCCAGCACGGTGGAGGTCTTCGCCCCGCCGCCCGACTGGCCGAAGATCATCACCCGGCCCGGGTCGCCGCCGAAGTTCTCGATATTGTCGTGCACCCACTGCAGGGAGGCGACCATGTCCAGCGCCCCGCAGACGCCGGCATATCTGAATGATTCCGGGGCGCCCGCGCCGGTCAGGCTGGTGTAGCCGAAGCTTGCCAGCCGGTGGTTGATGCAGACCACCACCACGTCGCCGTAGTAGGCGAGGTTCTTGCCGTCGAAGCCCGGGGCGTTGCCCGACCCGCTCGAGAACCCGCCGCCGTGGAAGGAGACCATCACCGCCTTCCTGGCGTTGCGGTCGGTGGAGGTGGTCCAGACGTTCAGCGACAGGCAGTCCTCGCCCATGCCGCCCACCTGGCGGTCCCACATGATCAGCTGGCCGTATTCGCCGCGGATGTCGGCCTGGGTCTGCGGGCAGACCGAAGTGAAGGCGAAGCACTCGCGCACGCCCTTCCAGGGCGCCGGCTTCTGGGGCGGCATCCAGCGGTTCTTGCCGCCGGTCGGCGCGCCATAGGGGATGCCGCGGAATTCCCAGGTCGGGCCGTTGGCGATGCCCTGCACCTTGCCGCTGGCCGTGTCGGTGATCTGGAAGATTTTCGACGACGCGCCTCCCGTTCCAAGGCCCGCTGTGGGCGGCGTGGTGGCCTGAGCGGCGGCCCGCCCGGCGGCTGCGGCCGTGGCGGCGAGCGCCGCGCCGGCGATGAGCACAGTTCTGCGGTTGGAGTCTGTGGTCACGCGTCTTCTCCCAGCCAGGCTGTTGCTTCAGGATGCGCGATCTGGCCCGCCCCGCTCCCGTTGTACGCAAGCTTAGGCTTTGGTCCCGTCTGTGGTCAACGGAGACTACAAATTACGTCTTGGCAGCCGGCGCTGTGACCTTCAGTTGGTCGATCAGCCGCTGGCGCAGATCCTTCAGCATTCGCAGGACCCGCGCCTCGTCCGGCGACTTCCTGCCGATGAACACCGAATCCATGGCCAGGCCGTTCAGCGCCACCCGCGTCAGGTGGGCCATGGCCTCGATCTCGTCCAACCGTTCGGGAACGCCGAGGTTGTCGGCCATACGGATGCGCGCCCGGTGCAGCCGGACTTCAAGGTCGCCGGCGAACACCGGATAGCGTTCGGCCAGTTCCGGATCGGAGCGGGCGGCGATGGTCACTTCCATCAGGGCGATGGCGGCCGGGGTGTGCAGTGAGGCCCAGACCGCGTCCACCCCGTGCAGGAACCGGGCGGGGCCTTCGGGGTAGGGCGTCAGGGCCTGGAACACCGCCGCGCCTCGGGCGTCAGCGGCGTATTCGGCCGCCCCGATCATCAGGTCCACCTTGGTCGGGAACTGGTGCAGCAGGGAGCCGCGGCTCACCTTGGCCAGCCTCGCCACCAGCGGCGTCGAGGTCGCCGCGTAGCCGAAATCGGCCAGGCAGCGCACCGCCGCCTCCATGATCTTCGCCCGTGTCGCGGCCCTGCGTTCTGCGTTCGGTCCGCGCGGGACCCGGGGCTTCTTCGCCGCCAACCTGATTTCAACGGTCATAGGCTGGAGCATGGCCGCCGAAAGCGCTGGAGCCAAGGCCTTGAGTCCCGGGAACTTGACTCCCTCTCCGCGAGGACTAGAACAAAAGTGGAACAAACGGAGTCCGGAGAGCCATGTCCGATTTTCGCGCCTTACGGGCGAAGATCGCCGCCATCGAGGCGGGCGCACGGCCGGACTCTGAATCCTTGCCCTTCGGCGACGAGCGGATCGACGGGCGCCTGCCGGGCGGCGGCCTGCCGCTCGGGCGCTGGCACGATATCGTCGGCGGCGGGATGGAAGTCGAGACAGCCGCCGCGCCGGCCGCCTTCACCGCGCTCCTGGCCGCGCCCCTGGCCCGGCGCGGCGAGGTAGTCTG
>JAYVDG010000199.1:0-2296 GCA_043749525.1 Phenylobacterium sp. | reverse complement strand
TTCCCGGCGTGCCGGTGGTTCCCGGGGTTCCCGTCCCTCCGGCGGTCAATCCGGTGCTGCCCATCGTCATCGCCCCGGTGATCGACGCCCTACCGGTGACCCCGACCAATGTGGGGATCCTGACCGCCATCACCCTGCTGCCGAACGCCCCGGCGATCGCCGCAGCCCTGGCCCAGCTCGGTCCCGGCAGCGCCAACCTGGCCTCGCCCCAGGTGGCGTTCCGCGCCACCCAGCGGTTCCAGGACCTGTGGGCCTCTCACATGGAAGGCCAGCAGTCCTGCAGTCAGGACAGCCAGATGCACGACCGGCAGGCCCGCCGCGCCGCCGACGCCTCGGCCTGTCAGGTCGATGACGACCGTCGCCCGCACCTGTGGATGACCGGGTTCGGATACGAACGGTCGCCGTTCAGCTCCGACCGCCAGGGCGATGTCGCCGGCTATGAGGGCAACGAGTCGCGGATCGCCGGCGCCATGGTCGCCTATGACGCGCCGATCGGCGACAACGCGCGCGCCGGCCTCGGCCTGCGCTATTCGCTGTCGACCATCGACGGCAACAACGGCGCCTCCGGGGTCAATCC
The DNA here is from genome assembly GCA_043749525.1 of Phenylobacterium sp. Classification (GTDB taxonomy): domain Bacteria; phylum Pseudomonadota; class Alphaproteobacteria; order Caulobacterales; family Caulobacteraceae; genus Phenylobacterium. Next base: position 1,719 of record JAYVDG010000199.1, on the reverse strand, counting down.
GCCCCGCAGCCATGGGGACATCAGTTCCTATCAGGCGACGGCCTATGTCGGTTACGCCCCGGGTCCCTGGTTCCTCAACGGCTCCATCGCCTACGGCTTCGACGACTATTCGGGCTTCCGCCACGTGGCCTTCACCGGCGTCGACAGCACGGCGGTCGCCGACTACAGCGGCTCCCAGTTCACCGCCTTCGCCACGACGGGCTATCACTTCCGCCTCGGCGACGGGCAGACGGTGATCACCCCCTACGCGACGCTGCAGTACACCGACCTGCGGACCGACGCCTATACCGAGACCGGCGACCCCTCGCTCAACCTGAAGGTCGACGCCCAGCAGTACGACTTCCTGCAGACCGGCCTGGGGGCGAAGATTTCGCGCGACATTCCGCTGTCGGGGTCGGGGCTGTTCCGCCCCGAGTTCCACGGCAAGTGGCTGCACTCGCTGAGCGAAGAGATGATGAGCAACACCTCGGCCTTCCAAAGCGGCGGCCCGGCCTTCACCATCACCGGCCTGAAGGCCGACCGCGACACCTTCAATGTCGGGACGGGCTTCACCTACAGGAGCCTTGGCGCCTGGTCGGTCGGGGCGGGCTACGACTATCTGTGGCGCACCCAGAACTACTCGGCCCACCAGGTGACTGTGAGCTTCCTGCTGCGGCTCTAGAGCCCGGCTCGATCCTGTCTGGCCCCGGCCGAGACCCACGCGGGTTGGGTCGGGGGCGGACGGGCGGGCGCCAGTTTCGACTCTACATCCTCCGGCAAGGGGCTAACCTCCGCCCAGGCCCGCCATCCAGAGCGGGTAGGGAGGACGCCTGTGGCTGAGACGCATGGGGTGGCGGCTGTTGCCGATCCGCCGGTGGTGGCGACTGTAGGCGGCGACGCGCCGCTGACCCGGGGCGGGCTCGCCTGGTCGGTGTTCGAGGGGGCGCGGAACCCCTATGTGGTGCTGATCACCATCTATGTCTTCATGCCCTATGTGTCCTCCACCATGGTGGGGGACCCGGTCCGCGGGCAGCAGATCATCTCGTCCTGGAGCCAGTATGCCGGCTGGATCGTGATGGCCACGGCGCCGTTCCTGGGCGCCTCCATCGACAAGCTGGGGCGGCGCAAGGGCTGGCTGGCTCTGGTGGTGATGACCATGGTCCCGGCGATCTTCGCCATGTGGTGGGGCAAGCCGGACGGGTCGGGCCTGTCGGTCACCGCGATCATGGCGCTTTCGCTGCTGATCGGGGTTCTGTTCTCCTATTCCGAGGTGCTGCACAATTCGCTGCTGGTCCGGGCGGCGGGGCTGGAGGGGGCGCACAAGGCCTCGGGTCTGGCGCTGGCGCTGGGCAATCTGGGGTCGGTGAGCGCGCTGATCTTCTGCGCCTGGGCCTTCGCCCTGCCGGGCCATGTCGACTGGTCCTTCGTGCCCAAGCACCCGCTGTTCGGCCTCGACGTCATCATGCACGAGCATGAACGGATCGTGGCGCCGATCGCCGCGGTGATGTTCGCCATCGGGGCCATCCCGCTCTTCCTGTTCACGCCCGACGCGCCGCGCAGCCAGGTCCCGGCGCTGAAGGCCTTTTCCAGCGGGGCGTCTGAGCTCTGGCGGATGATCAAGGCCATGAAGGGCTACCGGGAGGCGGCGATCTATCTGGCCTCGCGGATGTTCTATTACGACGGCATGACGGCGCTCTTGATCTACTTCGGCATCTATTCGGCCGGGGTGATGAAGTGGGG
>JAYVDG010000198.1:0-2299 GCA_043749525.1 Phenylobacterium sp. | reverse complement strand
ATCCGCTCCTGCGCCTATGACCGGGCCGGCATGGGCTGGTCCGATCCGGGGCCGAGGCCGCGCGACAGCGACGCCATCGTCGGCGACCTTGAAAAACTGATCGCCACGTCGGGCGAGCGCGGACCCTTTATCCTGATGGGCCATTCCATGGCCGGGCTCCACACGCGCCTCTTCGCCGGGCGCAACCCGGACAAGGTGGCCGGGCTGGTGCTGATCGAGGCCACGACGCCGGAGCAGATCGACAGCCCCAGCACACATCAGTTTCTGACCGCCTTCACCGGCATCAGCCGGCTCGCGGCGTTGTCGGCGAGCATCGGGACTACACTTCCCCTCTATTACAAGTCCGGCGACCGGATCGGCCTGCCACCGCAGGGCTCGGCCGAGAAGCGCCATGCCTATGTCTCCGGCCGCCATGCTCGGACCGCCGAGAACGAGGTCGCCAACTGGCCGAAGAGCGCGGCGGAGGCGAGGCTCGCCGCACCTTACGATCCGAAATGGCCGGTGGCGGTGATCGTGACGGGCAGCCGGGCGCTGGGGCCGGAGTGGAACGCCTCGCGCCGCGTCCCGGAGCGCGCGTCGGCGGCGGGCTATTTCGAGGGCGTCGAGGGCGCCTCGCACACCACCATCCTGGGCCAGGCCCATGGCGACAGCGCCGTGCGCGGCGTCGAGCACGTCCTGGCCCACCTGCCGGCCCCGAAATCCTGATGCAGGCGAAGCGTTGGGCCGAGCGGCTGGCGTTGGCGGCGGGCGCGCTCGTAGCGGCGGCGATCCTCGGCTTCTATCTGAGCCGTCTTGGCATGCCTCTGCCGCTCTTTCCCTCGGATGAAGCGGCCTATCTGATCCGCGCAATCTGGTCAGACCCGGTGCTGGCGTCGGCCAACGACTATGTCGCGCGGGTGAGTAACGGCGTCCACCTGAGCATGATCCGGGCGGTCTATGAAGCGGGCCTGCCGTTCATCGTCGGCGACCGGCTGGTCAATTCGGCAGCCTATCTGGGCGGACTGGCGCTGCTTTGGCGGGCCGGCACGGCGCGAATTGGGCGGGTCGAGCAGATCGCGCTCGGCCTGATCGCGGTGGGCTTCCCCTACTACCGCTTCGCCTTCTCGAACCTGGCCGAGGGCCTGTTCGTCGGCGTGCTGGTGCTGTTCGCGCTGGCGACCGGGCGATGGTACCGCAGCCGGCCCATGGTCCACGCCGTCGTCGGCGGGGCGCTGGCCGCGGTCCTGGTGCTGGTGAAACCGAACGGCATGGCGAGCGTCGCGGCGCTGGCGGCGGTCGCTGTGCTGGACGTACTGGTCACCGGCGGCTGGCGACGCCTGCCGCTGCGGATCGGGCTGTTCGCCGCAGCCTTCTTCCCGCTCGGCAACCTGATCCAGTGGGCGGCGGACGAGCCCGTGGCCAACCCCCTCACCTTCTTCGTCGGCGCTGTCTACGGCGCGACCCTGGGCGCCGGGCGGACGGCTGACGCCACCATCCTGGGTGCGCTGGAGCTGGCGGCCATGACCTCGGCCGTGGCGGTGATGGCCGGAGCCCCCATTGTCATCGGGATCACCGACCTCGTCGCGCGCGGGTGGACGGCGCGCCGCAGCCAAGGACGGTTCGTCGCCGAGGGGCGCGACCTGATCTTCCTGCTGCTGGTGCTGTCTCTGGCGGCCACGGTGGCGATGGTGACGGTCTTCGCCATGCAGATCGCCTCGACGCCGGGCGAAACCAAGCGCCTGTGGGGCCGCTATTTCGAGTTCTTCATTCCCCTGATCTGGCTGGCGGCGGGACCCGCGCTGGCGCGACCGGTCGGGCGGGGCGCGGCGTGGGCGGCCGGTGGCGTCACCCTGGCCGGAGTCGTGGGGCTGTGGGCCTGCTTCAAGGCGGGCATCGTGCTCTTCCCCTGGGACGCCAGCGCATTGCTGGCCTTCTTCGCGGCGGACCCGGTGCGGGCGCCGATCAACTTCGCCCTGCCGTACCGGGCGCTGGCGATTCTGGCCTGCCTGCTGGCGGCGGCGGGTCACGCGCTCAGGCTTCGGCCTGTGATGTCGGGGCTGGGCCTCATCCTGGCGCTGGGCGCGCTGTCCACCCACCTCGACAAGCTCTGGCTCGCTCCGATGGTCGCCCAGCGTAACGCCCTCGAACACGACATCCTGGCGCTCAAACCCACCTTGCCGGCGGCTCCCGCGCCGATCCTGCTGCTGGCGCCGGACGCGAACGACGGCTTCCTCGCCTTCCTGCGCCTGGATGCCCGGCCGAAGATGTTGCTGGGGCCCCCGGAGGACGTCCCATTGAACGCGGTGGCCGGCGTCCAGGC
>JAYVDG010000197.1:0-2300 GCA_043749525.1 Phenylobacterium sp. | reverse complement strand
CCGATTGATCGGGCGGATTATCGAAGTCTGGGTATGCCCAAGACTTTCGAGAGGCAAACCTTATCGCCGTTCAGGTGTCGCGCGCCAAGGGAAATTGGCGTTCGGCGGGCCTGGGCGCGAACGCCCAGGCCCGCGACGCGTCGAAGCCCTACTTCTGGCCCCAGATGGAGGCCTTGGTCTGGGTGGAGATCAGGTTGCCGCCGCTCAGCGACAGGCTGGAGGCCGGCAGCTTGGCGGTCTTGCCGCCGGCGCTGAGGGTGACGGAGGTCTCGACGCTGGTCTTGCCCTTGGACACCTTGGAGATGGTGCCGATGGGCGCGCCGGTGGAGTCGGTGACCGGAGCGCCGACCGTCAGGTCGGCCTCGGTGGCCGAGGTGTTGGTGGCGGCCCCTGTGGCGGCGCCGGCGGCCGTCGCCGAGGTGGCGGGCGGGTTCACAGCGGAGGTGTCGACCGGCGGGGTGGCGGCGGGAAGGTTGGTCTGCGCGCCGATGGCCGTGCCGGCGGTCGCGCCGGCCGCCGGGGAGCTGACGCCGGCCTTGAGGCCCGCGGCGCCGGCGACCTGGGCCATGGCGGGAACGGCGATTAGGGTGGCGGCAGCGGCCGCGAGAAGCAGTTTGGTCTTCATACTGGTCGTCTCCTTGGGGGAGCCCCGCCCTGGCCGAGACAACCGTTTACAACCTTGACTTGTTCCCTAGGCCGGGGCGGACGACCTGGGCTTGAGCTTGAGCACCTGGCCGAGATCGGGCCATTGCGGCCAGTTGAGCTTGAACGACCAGCGCCGGGGGATGCAGCCCTCCAGCGTGGCCAGCAGGTCCTCGGCCGGCCCGTCGTTAAGGAAGTGGTTGGCGCCGATCACGCGCTCAAACCGCATGGGCTTGCGGGTGCGGGTCTCGGCCACCAGCTTCTCCGCCAGTTCGATGGGGGCGAAGTCGTCCTTGTCCCCGTGAACGACATGGACGGGGACCTTCAGATTGCGCAGGGCGGCGTGCATGCCCTCCAGCTGGCCGGCCTGGTTGGTGACCTCCAGCACGGCGTGGCGCACGTCGCGGGGGATGATCTTCAGCATCCGCGCCCCAACCTTCAGCAGCCATTCGGCGGTCGGCCCCGGCTGCCCGTAATAGCCCGACAGCAGGACCAGACCCGCGACCTTGCCGGGGTTGGCCGCCGCCATCAGGGTGGCGATGGCCGCGCCGTAGGACTGGCCCACCAGCAGGATTTTCTGGCCGGGCCTGGCCTGCAGCAGCGGGCTCAGCGCCAGGGCCTGCTGACGGATGTCGCCGACATAGTCCACGGGTTCGGATCCGGCGTAACCTGGGCGGTCCACCACCACCATCTCGCGGTCCTGCGGCAGGGCGGCGATAGCGGGCGCCCAGTACTCGGCCCAGGACGGCGCGCCGGTGACGACCACGATCTTCCAGGGGGCGGGCTTGGCGCGCGGGCTCTCGATGGCCGACAGTTTCCAGCCCAGGCCGCCCCCGGCCGCGAAGCTGATGCGGCGCACCACGGTGTCGGGATAGTCGGCGGCCACCGGAACATGCTCCTTGCGGCCCGCCGCGGCGGACTCGGCGACAGCCCAGGTGATTTCCAGAACGCCCTTGGGCCGTTTACGCGCCACGTCTCGCACTCCAACCTCAGACTCAACTGGGTGTGTGAACGCGGGATCGCAAGGCGGGTTCGGGCGCGCGGGGCCTTAGTTTTCCGGGGCTGTGCTCAACTGGTCACGCAGCTCCCGCTTGAGCACTTTTCCGGTCGGGCCAATCGGCAGGGCGTCGATGATCCGCACCTCGTCCGGCGTCCACCACTTGGCGACGCGGGCGGCGACATGGGCCTTCAAGTCCTCCGGATCGGCGGTCTGGCCGGGGCGCAGGGTGACCAGCAGCAGGGGCCGTTCGTCCCACTTCGGATGCGGCACCCCGATGGCCGCGGCCATGGCCACGGCGGGGTGGGAGGAGACCGCGTCCTCCAGGTCCAGGGTGGAGATCCACTCCCCGCCCGACTTGATCACGTCCTTGACCCGGTCGGTGATCTGGATCGATCCATCGGGGTGGATCGCGGCCATGTCGCCGGTATCGAACCACTGGTCGTTGTCGACGCAGTCCTGATCGTGGCGAAAATAACGCTTGATGACGGCCGGTCCCCGCGCCTGAAGCTGGCCGGCGCTCAAGCCGTCGCGGGGCAGCACATTGCCGTCCTCGCCGACGGTCCGCAGCTCGACTCCGAACATCGACCGACCCGGCCGCGCCAGATAGGCGAGCTGATCCTCGTCGCTCATTGCATCCCAATTGACCGGCGGCGCGCCG
>JAYVDG010000196.1:0-6543 GCA_043749525.1 Phenylobacterium sp. | reverse complement strand
CCAGGGCGTCGAAGAGGCCTTGCGAGCGGGCCGGCGTGTGCACCCCCAGCCGCTTGGCGGTCATGCCCGCATGGGCCACCAGGACCGGGCCGTGCTCGAAGAGATCGCGGGCCTCCGGCGCCCGGATCAGCTGCGCCCGCGACGCATCGGCCGCCGCGGCGCGGGGGCCGGGCAGGACGACGAGGGCGGGGGCCAGATCAAGACTCGGGGCGAGCGCGTTCACGGCTCCTGACTAGCGGATTCCACGTCGCAAGTCAGGCGCCTTCGTTCTGGTTTTGATCTCTACAGACGAGATGTCGCGGACCGAGGGATGGAAACCTGCGTGGGAGTCGTTGTTGCCGTGAAGAGGCGCTCCCCCACCTCAAGCTTTTCAACGGTTTGGCCATGAAGAAGACCCTTGCTCTACTCGCCGCTACCGCCCTGGCTACCGGGCTCACCTTCGGATCGGCCCAGGCCCAATTGATCGGCGGCGGCGTTACCGGCGGCCTCGGCGGCGCGGTCGGTCCGGTCGGCGGGTCGATCACCGGCTCCGGCGGCCTGGGCGTCGGCGGCCTGACGCCGATCGACCGCACGGTTCGCGGAACCGTCCAGAGCACCGGCCGCGTCGTGCGCGACACCCGCCGCACCGTGGTCACGGCGGTTCCGTCGGTCTCGCTGAACGCCGGCGACCTGCGCCGCCGCGACGCCCTGGTCACCTCCGGCGTCACCCTGATCCAGCCCAGCGAGGTCGACGTCTATATGGATCGTCAGATCATCGACCTGCGCCAGGAGCTGGAAGGCTCGGGCGTCGAGGTGGTCCGCCGCGGCCAGCAGATCGTCATGGTCCTGCCCTCGGACGTCACCTTCGCCTTCGACAAGTCCGACATCCAGCCGCGCTTCCGTCCGGTGTTGGACCGGGTCGCCAGGACCCTGAACCACTACCCGTCGACCCTGGTGGACGTCACCGGTCACGCCGACGCCATCGGGTCGGACGCCTACAACCAGCGGCTCTCGGAGCGCCCCGCCTCGACGGTGGGCGGCTACCTCACCTCGCGCGGCGCGCTTCCCCAACGGCTGCTGAGCGAAGGCGCCGGCGAGAGTGAGCCGGTCGCCTCCAACGCCACCATCCAGGGCCGCGCGGCCAACCGCCGGGTCGAGATCGCCCTGCGCCCGGTGGTCCGCGGCGGCTAGGCTTTCTGAAGAATAGAGCGCGACGCCGGCTCCGCCCAACGCCGGCGGCCGCGCTCTAGAACGGCGGGGAAGTCCAGGTCTTGCCGGACCAGGGCTTCCCCAATCCGCCTTCGAGACCAAGCTGTGACATGGGCCGCGTGATCCGGATGCGCGTCTTGAGTCGCCCAACGGGGTTGCGCCGAACACCTCTGGGTAGAATTTACTTTTCGGCGAAGGTGTGTGGATGAACTTATGACGGCGGGTGACGTGAACTGCAGGAGTTGCAGGGAGACGGCGTTTGGGGGCTCGCGGCGATCTGATCGGCGCATTCCATGGCCAACTACTTCTTCGATACCATCACGGGAGCCCAGAAAGCCGCATTCACATCCAGCGACAACTTGGTGTTCACTGGCGCGGCTACGGCCACACGCGTCTCTGTAACCTATGTTGCTGCGGCGGGCGCCAGCCCGGCCAGGATCGACCTGACCTATGCGGGCCGGACCATCTCGCTTGATCCGGCCAATATGGCTGTCGACTACACCGCCAGCTTGTTCCCCGACAGCAGCCGCCTGGTGATCGGCGCAAGCGCCGGCACAGATCTCTCAGCCATCAATTCCTCGGGCGGCGACGCATTGTTCGGGGGCGGCGGCGGCGACACCCTGGACGGCGCCGCGGGGGCGAACTTCATGCAGGGCAACCAGGGTGACGACCTGCTGTTCGCCGGCAGCGGGCCCGACACCGTGCGGGGCGGCCAGGGCGCGGACTCCGTCGACGCTGGCGATGGGAACAACTACGTCCACGGCGATCTGGGCGACGACGCGCTGGTGGCCGGGATCGGCGACGACACCATGTTGGGCGGCCAGGGCAACGACTCGATCAACGCCTACGACGGCTGCAACCTGGTGTTCGGCGACCTGGGCGACGATTTCTTGCTGGCGGGCAAAGGATCATCGACCCTGATGGGCGGCGCCGGCGACGACGTGCTGGTGAACTTCGGCGGCCTCGGCGACCGGGACTCCATCGACGCGGGGACGGGCAACGACCTGGTGATGTCGGCCGACGGCGATGATGTCATCTTCCTCGGAGATGGCGACGACTTCGCCGACGCCGGCGACGGCGACAACTTCGTCCAGGACAACCAGGGCGAGGACGACATCATCTCCGGCGACGGCGACAACACCCTGCTGGGGGGCCGGGGGGCGGATTTCATCGACGGCTACGACGGCAATGACCTGCTGTTCGGCGATCTCGGCTCGGATGAGATCATCGCCGGAGCCGGCGACGACACCGTCGACAACAGCGATGGCGGGAACGAGGTCACCGACCTGGGGACCGGAAACGACTCCTTCGTCGGCGGCGACGACGGCGACACCGTGACGGCCGGGGACGGCGACGACGCGGTGGACCTGGGCGACGGGACCAATTTCGCCACCGGCGGCCTGGGCGCCGACCTGCTGACCGGAGGGGCGGGCGCCGACACGATCGACGGCGGGGACGGCAACGACCGGATCTCACTGGGGTCCGGCGCCAATGTCGGAATCGGCGGGTTCGGGGCCGACTCGCTGCTGGGGGGTGGCCAGGCCGACACCCTTTCGGGCGGCGAGGACGCTGACACGCTCGATGGGGGGGCCGGGGTCAACCGGCTCGATGGGGGCGCGGGCGACGACCTCATTCTGGCCGGCGGGGACGTCGACACCCTGACCGGGGGCGATGGCGCCAACCTTCTTGATGGTGGCGCGGGCAGCGACCTGATCACCGGCGGAGCCGATGGCGACACCGTGACCGCAGGTGACGGCGCCGACACCGTGGTCGGGGTGGGGGGCGCCAACAATATCAACGGCGGCGCCGGAAATGACTCCCTCACCGCCACCGGCACGAGCGCCGACACCCTTACGGGTGGCGATGGCGCCGACACCATCACGAGCAGCTCGAGCGGTGGCGGCATCCTTCAGGGCGGCTCCGGCGCTGATCTGCTCATAGGCGGCGCGGGCGCTGAGACCTTCACCGGCGGAGCCGGCGCGGACACCTTCGCGGCCGGTTCCGGCGGGGCGGATCGCTTTGTCTTCGGGGCCGGCGACTCGGTTTCGACCGCCGGGTCGCTGGACGTGATCACCGGCTTCACCGCGACCGGCGCCGATGACATCCTCTCGGTGGGGATCACCGTCACCAGCTCCAACTTCCTGGCCGGCTCGAACGCCAGTTCCTACGCCCAGGCCCTGCTCGATGCGACATCGCTGATTTCGGGGGGCTCGCGAGACGTCGTGGTGATCGCCGTGGTCGGATCGGCGGGCGGCCTGGAGGACGCGACCTATGTCTTCGCCGACAGCGCCGGCGCCAACACGCTCTCCAACGCGATCAAACTCATAGGGCTGACGGGAGTCCTGGAGGTCAGCGACTTCGGGTAGTCGCCCCAGCCCCCAGCCCCCAGCGCCTTTGCGCGTGAAACGGAACGGGAACATGCTATAGGGGCAGGGATGGCCGAAGACGCGGGCGCCGCCCCTCCCCTCCTGCCCCCGAGGTTCGCGGACTGGTTTGCGGCCCGCGGCTGGAGCGCGCGCGACCACCAGCTGGAGATGATCGCCAAGGGGCGCGCCGGGCGCGACGCCCTGCTGATCGCGCCCACCGGCGGCGGCAAGACCCTGGCCGGATTCCTGCCCAGCCTGATCGAACTGGCGGAGCGCCCAAAGGCCAATACGCCGCGTAGCATCCACACCCTCTACATCTCGCCGCTCAAGGCCCTGGCGGTCGACGTCGAGCGCAACCTGATGGCGCCGATCCTTCAGATGGGCCTGCCCATCGTGGCCGAGAGCCGCACCGGCGACACCGGCCAGGCGCGCCGCCAGCGGCAGCGGATCAAGCCGCCGGACATCCTGCTGACCACGCCCGAACAGCTGGCGCTGTTCTGCGCCTGGGAGGGCGCGCGGCTCTATTTCGAGGACCTGGCCTGCGTTATCGTCGACGAGATTCACGCCATCCATGCCTCCAAGCGCGGCGACCTGCTGGCCCTGGACCTGGCGCGGCTGCAGACCTTCGCGCCGAGCATGCGCCGCGTCGGGCTGTCGGCGACCGTGGATGATCCCGACGTTATCCGCCGCTGGCTGGGCTGCGCGGCCCCGGAGCTGGAGAACCAGGTCGACCTGGTGCGCGGTCCCGGCGGCGCGGCGCCCATCGTCGACATGCTGTTGGCCGAGGGCCGGGTGCCGTGGGCGGGTCACACTGCCCAGCACGCCATGCCGGAGGTCTATGAGGCCATCAAGCAGGCCCGCACGGCGCTGGTTTTCGTCAACACGCGTTTTCAGGCCGAATTTGCGTTCCAGGAACTCTGGAAGATGAACGACGACGACCTGCCCATCGCCCTGCACCACGGTAGCCTGGCCGCCGAGCAGAGGCGCAAGGTGGAGGCCGCCATGGCGCGGGGCGAGCTGCGCGCCGTGGTCTGCACCTCCACTCTGGATCTTGGCATCGACTGGGGGGACGTGGACCTGGTGATCCAGCTCGCCTCGCCAAAGGGCGCCTCGCGCATGGTGCAGCGGATCGGGCGGGCCAACCACCGACTGGACGAGCCCAGCCGCGCGCTCTTCGTGCCGGCCAACCGCTTCGAGATGCTGGAATGCCAGGCGGCCCGGGAGGCCATCGCCGAAAACAAGTTCGACGGCGACGCAGCGCGCACCGGGGCGCTGGACGTGCTGGCCCAGCACGTCATGGGCTGCGCCTGTTCCGAGCCCTTCGACCTGCTGAAGCTCTATGACGAGCTGGTCACGGCCGGGCCCTATCGGGATCTGGCCTGGGAGGACTTCGAGCAGGTCGTGGATTTCGTCTCCACCGGCGGCTACGCGCTGAAGACCTATGACCGCTTCCGCCGGATCGTGAAGGGCCAGGACGGCCTGTGGCGGGTGCGCGACCAGGCGACGGCCCAGCGCCACCGGATGAATGTCGGCGCCATCCTGTCGCCCGCCGTGCTGGCCGTGCGCATCGCCATGGGCAGGCGCCTGACGGGGGGGCGTAAGATCGGCGAGGTGGAGGAGGGCTATGTGGAGATGCTGGAGCCCGGCGACACCTTCATCTTCGCCGGCCAGGTCTGGTCCCTGGTGGCGGTGACGGGCCTGGACGTCCTGGTGCGCCCGGCCATGGGCAAGGACCCCAAGATGCCCTCCTGGGGCGGCTCGAAGTTCGCGCTGTCGACCTTCCTGGCCAAGCGGGTCCGCGAGCTGATGTTCGACGAGACCCACTGGAAGGTGCTGCCCAACGATGTGCGCGAATGGCTCGAGATCCAGAAGGACCGCTCGCTGATCGTGAAGGAGGAGGAGCTGTTGCTGGAGACCTTCCCGCGCGGGAAGCGCAACTTCATCGTCTGCTACCCCTTCGAGGGCCGCCTGGCCCACACGACGCTCGCCATGCTGCTGACCCGGCGGCTGGAGCGGATGGGCGCCGCGCCGCTGGGTTTCGTCTGCAACGACTACGCCGTGGCGGTCTGGGCGCTGAACCCGCTGGACAGACTCGATTTCGACGAACTGTTTGCGGAAGACATGCTGGGCGACGATCTGGAATCCTGGTTGTCGGAGAGCTTCATGATGAAGCGCGCCTTCAAGGGCTGTGCGATCATCTCCGGGCTCATCGAGCGGCGATTCCCAGGCGAGCAGCAGAAGTCCGGACGGCAAGTGACCTTCTCCACCGACCTCATCTACGACGTGCTGCGCCGCCACCAGCCGGACCACCTGCTGCTGCGCTGCGCCCGCGAGGACGCGGCCACCGGCCTGGTCGACGTGGCGCGGCTGGGGCAGCTGCTGGCCCGCATCAAGGGCAAGATTCGCCATGCGGCTCTGGATCACCTGTCGCCCTTCTCGGTCCCCATCCTGCTGGAGATCGGCAAGGAACGGACGCCCGGCCAGGCCGGCGAGATGATCCTGGCGGAAGCGGAAGGCGACCTGATCGCCGAGGCCATCGCATGAGCGCGCTGGCCCAAACCCGCCACGTCTATGACTGGGGGCCTAGCCCCTGCGGCGGCCTGCGCACGACGCTCAATGGCGCGGCGGTGACCTTCCGCGCCAGCGGCGCCCTGTGGATCGAGGCGCAGGCCATGCTGGTGGTGGCCGACCTGCACCTGGAGAAGGGCAGCGCCTATGCCGCCCGCGGCCAGTTGCTGCCGCCCTACGACACGCGCGAGACGCTGAGGCGCCTGACCGCCGAGATCGCGGCGACCCGACCGGCGGCCGTTGTCCTGCTGGGGGACACCTTCCACGACCGCGCCTCTGAGGATCGACTGGCGGCCGACGACGCCGAGCAGTTGCGGACGCTTGCGGGCCTCACCCGGCTGATCTGGGTGATCGGCAACCACGACGCCGACGGCCCCCGCGCCCTGCCCGGCGAGGTGGCCGACGAGCTGACCGTGGCCGG
>JAYVDG010000195.1:0-2306 GCA_043749525.1 Phenylobacterium sp. | reverse complement strand
CCGCCGTGGCGACGATGATGTAGTAGCTCATCGCCTCGAAGTGGCTGATCGGCTCGCCGTCGATCTTGGAGTTGGCGATCAGGCTGCCCAGGTCGTCGCTGGGGTTGGCCCGCTTGGATTCCGAGAACTGGCTGAAATAGGTGATGAAGTCCGTCAGCACCCCCATGTCGATCTTGGTGGGGTCAGCGGCCTCCGCCTCCCCGTCCTTACGGCTCAGCTCGGGATCGGTCGCGCCGAACAGCTCCTGGGTCAGCATCAGCATGCGCCCCTCGTCCTCCTCCGGCACGCCCATGATCTCCATGATCACGCGCAGGGGGTAGTGCAGGGCCACCTCGCTGACGAAGTCGCACTCCCCGCCCTTGGCGGCCATCTTGTCTACGGCGGCGCGGGCGATCTTGCGGATGCGGTCCTCCATGCTGCGCAGGTTCTGCGGCAGGAACCAGGCCTGGGTCAGGATGCGGTATTTCATGTGATCGGGCTGATCCATGTGGATCAGGGTTCGCAGCAAGTGCGGGCTGCCGCCGGTCATCTCCCGGATGCGGGCGTCAGCCTCCTGGTTGACCATGGTGGGCGACTTCTCGCCGTTGGAGAACAGGGCGTTCTGGCGGCTGATCTCCAGGATGTCGGCGTGTTTCGTCGTGACCCAGAAGGGCTCAACGCCCTCGATCTGCGCCTTGCCGAACGGGTTGTTGGCCCGCAGCCAGGCGTAGGTTTCGTGGATTCTGCCGTCGGCATAGGCGGTGGGATCAACCAGGGTGTCGGCCAGCGATTGCGGAATCAGGACGTCGGCTGCGCTCATCTTCGTCTGGCCGCTTGTCGCCCCTACGTAAGCTTACGCCAGGGCAGCAATCGACGCTCTCCCTTGTCTTGTTATCTTTGTTCACTTGATACTGCCCTGACACGCGCGGCGGCAATACCGACAACGAAAACACGCGCCGGAGGATACGCCCATGCTCACCAAGGCCGACGATTTCCCGATCCACCAGACCCCGGATCCCATCGCCTATTCGGGCACCGACCGGAACTTCTACGACCGCTATTTCTTCAACGGCTACCAGCCGGACGGAACGGAGTTCTTCGCCGTCGCTTTCGGGGTCTATCCCAACCTCAACATCGCCGACGCCCACTTCGCCGTGGTGCGCAACGGGGTGGAGCATTGCCTCCATGTCAGCCGCGTTCTGAACAGCGAGCGGATGGAGCTGTCCTGCGGCCCGATCACCATCGAGATCCTGGAGCCCCTGCAGAAGCTGAAGGTGACCGTCGCCTTGTCGGAGGGCGTCGCCGCCGAGCTCGTCTTCGAGGGCCGCACCTTCCCCATCGAGGAGCCGCGCTTCACGAGGCGGAACGGGCCCCGCGCCTTCATGGACTATACCCGCCTGACTCAGAACGTGCGCTGCACCGGCTGGATCGAGGTGGACGGCAAGCGCGTCACCCTGGCGGCCGGCAGCGTCGGCACCCGCGACCGCTCCTGGGGCATCCGACCGATCGGTGCGCCGGACCCGCAGCCGGCCGTGCCGCAGACCATCGGCGGCTTCTTCTGGCAGTGGACCCCGCTGAACTTCGCCGACCGCAGCGTCTTCTTCCACGTCAATGCCGACCCGGACGGCGTGCCGTGGAACACCCGGGCGGTGATCCTGCCCGACGGCGCGGGCGAGGGCGGCGGCTATCACAGCGAGCACGCCAGGATCGACGACGTCGCCATGATCCCCGGCACCCGCCACGCCCAGGGCGGCACGCTGAACATCCCGCTGGCCCAGGGGACCGCCTCGGTGAAGTTCGAGCCCTTCCTGACCTTCCTGATGCGCGGCATCGGCTACGGCCATCCGGAGTGGCGGCACGGCGGCTACAAGGGCGACCTGGTCGTGGCCCGCGAGGACATCGACCTGGGGGAAGGAAGCATGGCCAGCCCCGAGAACTGGCACATCCAGGCGCTCAGCCACGTGACCTTCACCACGCCGGGCGAGGCCCCGATGAAGGGCATGGGGGTCTTCGAGCAGCTGATCGCCGGGCCTTACCGGCCTTACGGGCTCTAGGGCTCAGCTCTTACACACCGCCCGGAACCCCGCGGCCGCATAGGCGATCATCCGCGGGGTGACGGCGGCGATGTCCTCCGAGCGACAGAGGCCCTTGGACAGGGTGTCGATGCGGCCGGTCTCGGCGAGCGTCAGGGTCAGGCTGCCCGACAGCATGTGATAGGACCAGAACAGGTCCTCCTCCCGCGCATAGGGCAGGGCCCGGCGCACCACCCGGATCAGGCGGTGGATGACCGGATCGAAGTAGCGGGTCATGGTCTCGCCGCCCCAGAC
>JAYVDG010000194.1:0-2310 GCA_043749525.1 Phenylobacterium sp. | reverse complement strand
GCGCGCGCGTCGGTGTGTTCCCGGCCCCATGGTGTTTCCCCAGTTGGCCCGTCTTTGGCGACGCGCCTTTTATTTGAGAGCTTGAGGGTGCCAAAACTGGCGCCCGGAAGCAACGGTATTGCCCAAAGCCGCCTCAGGGTTGGATTTCGCGCGCCGCGTTGGCGTTAGGGTCCGGCAGGCCAGTGCGCTTTTTGGGCGACTGGGAGATCACCGTCACGCCTTTGATATCCTTGGCGCCGGCGATGGCGACGGCTTCGCGCAGCATGACGGCCCGCAGCTTGGCCTCGTCGACCTTGGTGTAGTCGGTGGCCAGGGTGAAGTAGGGCGTGCGATGTCCGGCTCGCACCAGGGCGTCGCGGAAATAGGGCTCGCGGGTACGCAGCTTGCCGGTGTTGGCGAGCCCCGAAAGCTGGATCCGGACCGAGACGAAGACGTAGTTGATCAGCAGGCCGCGCACGACGATGGGCAGGGCCACCGGCGCCAGGTCGACATACTGGCCGACCTCGGGCTTCCCCTCCGGCTTCTCCTCCGACGCCCGGGCGGGCGCGGCGAAGAGCGCCAGGGGCGCGAGGGCAAGGAGAGCGCGGCGATCCATGGCTCCACCCTGGCAGGATATGGTTTCCGGAAGCTTTCTCCGCGGCTCAGGCGTGGGTCCAGCCGCCTTGGCCCGGGTCAATGACTTGGTCGCCGACCCGGACCTCGACCCCTTCGCCCTCCACCATCTCGCCGATGACGGTCAGGCCGATGAGCGCGGGGTGATCGGCGCGGGCCGTGCAAACGATCTCGTAGTCGTCACCCCCGGTGGCCAGGCGCAGCAGGGCGGCGACCTGGTCGTCCTGGGTGGCCAGCCAGGCGCGGGCGGGCTTGGAGAGCGGCATCCTCTCGAGATCGAGCCGCAGGCCCAGGCCGCTCGCCAGGGCGATATGACCGGCGTCGGCCACCAGGCCGTCGGAGATGTCGGCGGCGGCGCTGGCATGGGCGCGCAGGGCCTCGCGGAGGTCCAGGCGGGGATTGGGCAGGCGGTGGGCGTCAGGCAGCCAGCGGCGGTCGAGTTCGCCCCAGCCCGGGCCCCAGTCCAGCCAGCCGTCGCCGATGGGCCCGCTGACCAGCAGCAGGTCACCGGCCTTGGCGCCGCCCCGGCGGATCATGGTTCCGCTGGGCACCCAGCCCAGCAACGTCATGGAGACCATCAGCGGCCCCGGCGTGGAGACCGTGTCGCCCCCCAGCAGGATGACGTCGAAGGCCAGGCCGTCCTCATCCAGGCCGCGCGCGAACTCCTGCCGCTGCTCCCAGCCGAAGCCCGTGGGCCAGGCGGTCATCAGGAAATAGCCGTAGGGCTCAGCGCCCTTGGCCGCCAAGTCAGAGAGATTGGAGCGCAGCAGCTTGCGCGCCACGATATCGGGAGGATCGTCGGGCTGGAAATGCACGCCAGCCACCAGGGCGTCCTTGGTAACCACCAGGTCGAAGCCCGGTCGCGAAGGGATCGCGGCGGCGTCGTCGAGCAGATCGAAGGCCTCGGCCGCGCCGCGGGTCAGCGGGCGGAACAGCCGGGCGATCTGTTCGAATTCATCCGGCGCGGACATCCTGCGCCACCTTGTCGAGGGCGCCGTTGACGAAGCCGGGCTCCGGACCTTCGAAGAACGACTTCGCCAGCTCGACATATTCGTCGATCACCACCTCGACCGGCACGTCTTCCCGATGGGACAGCTCATAGGCGCCGGCGCGCAGGATGGCGCGCACGGTGGCGTCCAGACGGTCCAGCTTCCAGCCGACAGCCAGGCGCTTGACCACGGCGGCGTCAATCTCGCGCTGGCTTTCGACAACGCCGCGGACCAGTTCGGCGAAGAAAGCTTCGTCGGCGGCGGCCAGGGGATCGCCCTCCCCGTCGCCCTCGATGCCGCGGTCGAAGCGGTGGTCGGTGAACTCGCGGATCACAGCCTCGACGCCGACCCCGGAGACTTCCATCTGATACAGCGCCTGGACGGCGGCCAGACGCGCGACCGAGCGGGCCTGCTTGAGCTTGCTCATCGGGCGCCCATCAGCTGGCTCTTCAGGGAGATCATGGTGAGCGCCGCGCGGGCCGCGCCGCCGCCCTTGTCGCCTTCGCTGGCCTTGGCCCGCGCCCAGGCCTGGTCCTCGTCCTCGACGGTGAGGATGCCGTTGCCGATGGCCAGGCGCTTGCCGACCGTCAGGTCCATGATGCCGCGGGCAGACTCGTTGGAGACGATCTCGAAGTGATAGGTTTCGCCGCGGATCACCGTGCCGAGCGCCACATAGCCGTCATAGCGCACGCCGGTGGCGCCGCCTTCT
>JAYVDG010000193.1:0-6555 GCA_043749525.1 Phenylobacterium sp. | reverse complement strand
CCGGCACCTCCAACTACGGGTTCATCTGGGCCATGGGCGGGGAGAACCTCGACTATACCGACATGAACGTCCTCGACATCTGCCAGCTGAAGTAGGGCCGATGTCTCCCTTTGATCTGACCGGCAAGACGGCCATCGTCACTGGCGCCAACACCGGCCTGGGCCAGGCCATCGCCGAGGCCCTGGCCACGGCGGGCGCCGACATCGTGGCGGTGGGCCGCACGCCGCCGGTGGACACCCGTTTCGCCGTCGAGGCCCTGGGCCGCCGCTTCCACGACGTCTCGGCCGACCTCTCCACCATGGAGCCGATCGGCCGCATCGTGGCCGAGACCGTCGAGCAGTTCGGCGGGGTCGACATCCTGGTGAACAATGCCGGCATCATCCGCCGCAACGACGCCGTCGACTTCACCGAAGACGACTGGGACGCGGTGATGGACGTCAACCTGAAGACCACCTTCTTCCTCACTCAGGCGGTGGGGCGGCGGATGATCGAACAGGGCCGCGGTGGCAAGATCGTCAACATCGCCTCAATGCTGTCCTACCAGGGCGGCATCCGGGTGCCGTCCTACGCGGCCTCCAAGAGCGGGCTGGCGGGGATCACCAAGGCGCTGGCCAACGAGTGGGCGGGCAAGGGGATCAACGTCAACGCCATCGCGCCGGGCTATTTCTCCACCAACAACACCACGGCGCTGCGGGCCGACGAGGACCGCTCACGCGACATCCTGGCCCGCATCCCGGCTGGGCGCTGGGGCACGCCGGCGGATATCGGCGGGGCGGCGGTGTTCCTGTCGTCCTCGGCGGCCGACTATGTGCACGGAACGCTGCTGGCCGTGGACGGCGGCTGGCTCGCCCGCTGAAGATCACCTGCGAGGCGAGCCACCTAGTCGAGCTTCGCGCGTTGCCCCATAGCTAACGGGTAAAGGTGCGGGCGAGCTTTGATGATTTTCGGGGGCGGCGACGCCATAGGGCGTCTCGGGGATGAGGCCGGTTCGGCGCGGGCGACGCGCCGGCAGCTTGGCGCGTGGGTGCTGGGCATGGGCCTGGCGGTCCCGGCCATCGCGCGCGCGCAGCTTCTCGCCACACCCACGGTCGATCCCCGCGTCCTGCAGTCGGTGGCCACCGATCCGCGCCTGCGCCGCTTCTATGCCCTGCGCGGCTGGGCGCCCGCCTGGACCGACGATCAGGCCAAGCAGTTCTCCCAGGCCCTGGACGGCGCCATCCGCCATGGCCTGGACGGCGATGCGTTCCGGCCCGCGCCGGCCCGCGATCCCGCCAGCCGGGAGGCCGGTCTGACCCTCGCGGCGCTCACCTATGCCGACGCCCTGGCGCGCGGCCTGGTGGACCCCACCAAGCTCTTCAAGCTCTTCACCCTGGAACGTCAGGTCGTGGACGTGGCGCCGGGTCTGTCCCAAGCCCTGGACCGCCGTGGGGTCGCAGCCTGGCTGGACGGCCTTGCGCCACGCGACGCCGAGTACAAGGCGCTGTCGGCCGCCTATGTGGCGCTGCGGGCCCAGATCGGCCGGGCAGGGGTCTCGTCCATTCCCGAGGGCGGCGCCATCCAGCCCGGCGGCGTGGACTACCGCGTGCCGCTGATCGCCCAGCGCCTCTATGATCTGGGTTACCTGACCGGTCCGCCCATGGCGTCCCAGACCCTGTCGGCGCCGCTTTCCGAGGCCCTGAAGCGTATCCAGGCCGAGAACGGCATGCAGCCGACCGGCCGCGTGGGTAACACCACCATCGCCGTGCTGAACGCCGGTCCCACCGACCACGCCCGACAACTGGTGCTGAACCTGGAGCGCCGCCGCTGGCTGCGGCGTGAGGCGCCGGCGACGCGGATCGACGTCAATACGGCCGCAGCCTTCCTGACCTATTACAAGGACGGCGCGCTCGACTGGTCAGCGCGGACCGTGGTGGGCAGCGCCAATCGCGAGACGCCCAGCCTGCAGTCGGCCTTCAGCCAGCTGGTGGTCAATCCGCCCTGGAACGTGCCGGCAAAGATCGCCCGCGCCGAGATTCTGCCGCGCGGCGCGGCCTATATGCGCCGCCAGAACATGTACGTCACCGGCGGCCGGGTTGTGCAGCGGGCGGGGCCGGGCTCGGCGCTCGGCCTGGTGAAGTTCGACATGCAGAACCCCTACGCCATCTACCTGCACGACACGCCGTCCAAGGCCCTGTTCGCCCGCGCCGCCCGCCACCGCAGCCATGGCTGCGTGCGGGTGGAGAACGCCATCGAATTCGCCCGCCACCTGGCCGGGGAATACGGCGCGTCCAAGCGGTTCGAAGAGGTGCTGGCGTCCGGCGACACCGGCGTCGTGCAACTGGGGACCTCGATCCCGGTGCGGCTGCTCTATCACACCGCCTTTGTCGACGATCAGGGCAAGGTGACCTACCGCTCCGACCCCTATGGCTGGGACATCACACTCGCCACCGCGCTCGGCCTCGATCGCCCGCGTTCGACCCTGGACCCGGAAGAAGCCGCTCCGGATCCGGACACCGCGCCGCTCTAAGTCCTCGCGTCGGCCTCATGGACCTGTATGTAGCCAAGGTCGGGCGTAGCGTCAGACCCCATCCAGGCCCCTGGAAAGGGAGACGCACGCCCATGTGCCGCAACATCAAGACGCTGTTCAATTTCGACCCGCCCGCCACGGATGCGGAAATTCGCGACGCGGCGCTTCAGTTCGTCCGCAAGCTGTCGGGGTTCAACGCGCCTTCGAAGACCAACCGCGAAGCCTTCGACAGCGCCGTCGACGACGTCACCGCAGCGGCCCACGGACTGTTCGAGAGCCTCGAGACAACCGGGAGGCCCAAGGATCGCGAAGACGAGGCCGCCAAGGCCAAGGCCCGTTCCGCCGAGCGCTTCGGCGTCAAGCAACCCGCGGGCGCCTAAGCGCCAGGGCAGCCTAACTGTTCAGTCAACCGGCTCCAGTTCCTTGGGCGCCGAAACGCGGCGCGTCCTGGTCTGGGCCTTGGGCTTGGGCAGCAGTCGGAAGCGCGTCTGGCACCACGCGAAATCGACCCCGACATCCAGCAGGGCGTCGGAGCGCCCGCAGGGGCACGCGAATTCCATGACGCCGATGACCCGATAGCTCTCCCCGGCGACGAGGGGAACCGGCCTTCCCGTGCCATGGTTGGGGGCGACGTTGACGCATATGACCAGGTCGCCAGGACCGACTGCCTCGCTCATAGCTTCCATCCTCCGTGCTGACGCAAGATTAGGCCCTCTCCCGCGACGGGCAAAGCCCCCAGCCCTGAGGGCAGCTGGCCGCTTAAGGAGGGGATGTGGAGCGGGCCCTTCCCAACCCAGAATGGCGCTTTTCACACACCTGCCCAGCTTTCGCGCAGGGTCCGCTCGCGTTTGAAGCGACCGGTCTTGCGAATAAGACAGAACCATGGCTATCTCATTGCCACCGGTGTCAGAGACCTCTATTGGTCAATGACACCGGTGTCATAAATGGGGAAACGCGAGGAGCGCCGGTACGGCGCCCTCCGCCTGACGGCCTCACGTCGCAGGCGGCCTCGCACAGGGAGGGACAGATGGTCCGCACTGGGTCTTGGACGAAAACGCGCGCGCTGTTCAGCGGCGCGTCGCTGGCGGCGCTGACCATGGCTGTCGCCGCACCGGCCTTCGCGCAGCAGAATGAAGTCCAGGAGGTGGTGGTCACCGGCTTCCGGGGCAGCCTGCAACAGGCCCTCGAACTGAAGCGCGACAGCGCCACGGCGAGCGACACCATCCTGGCCGAGGACATCGGCAAGTTCCCCGACCTGAACCTGTCGGAATCCATCCAGCGCATCTCCGGCGTGGCCATCACCCGGGACGGCGGCGAGGGCCGCCAGATCACCGTGCGGGGCCTGGGTCCCCAGTTCACCCGCGTGCGCATCAACGGCATGGAGGCGCTCTCCACCGCCGGCGGCACCGACGCCTCGGGCGGCACCAACCGCGCCCGGAACTTCGACTTCAACATCTTCGCCTCGGACCTGTTCAACTCGATCACCGTCCAGAAGACCGCCTCGGCAGAGACCGAGGAAGGTTCGCTGGGGGCCACGGTCGACCTGCGCACCGGCCGGCCGCTGGACTATAACGGGTTCAAGCTCGTGGCCTCGGCCCAGGCCAGCTACAACTCGCTGTCGCAGGACGCCTCGCCGCGCGCCGCGGCCATGATCTCCAACACCTGGGCGGACGGGACCTTCGGAGCCCTGGCCAGCATCGCCTACACCAAGCGTTCGCTGCTGGACGTCGGCACCTCCACCGTCCGCTGGGCGCCGGGCACCAGCTTCGCGCCGGGCTTCGACGCCCTGCCGAACGGTGCGGGCCTGCCCACCACGGTCAATCCGGCGGCGGCGGCCAACAACGCCGCCTTCCACCCGCGCTTCCCGCGCTATGACCGCTACGACCAGGAACAGGAGCGCCTGGGCGCCACCTTGTCCCTGCAGTGGGCGCCCACCGACGCGACCCTGCTGACCTTCGACGCCCTCTACGCCAAGCTCGACGGCAATCGGGAGGAGCAGTTCCTGGAGGCCCCGTCCTTCAGCGTCGGCGGCGCCTGCACCGCGGCCAACGTCAACACCTCCTGCGGGATCGCCGACACCAATGTGATCTCCTCGACGATCACCAACGGCATCATGACGGCCGGCACCTTCGACGACGTCGATCTGCGGGTCGAGGACCGCTACGACGAACTGTCGACGACATTCACCCAGTACTCCCTGGACTTCACCCACTCGTTCTCCGACAGCCTGAAGATCCATGCCGTCGCCGGGCATTCGAAGTCCGACCACGACAACCCGACCCAGACCACGATCATCTGGGATCAGTTCAATGTCGACGGCTACAAGTTCGACTACGGTCAGGGCCGTGCGCCGCTGCTGAGCTATGGCAACGCCAACCTGACCAACCCCAGCGCCTGGAGCCTGGTCCAGGTCCGCATGCGGCCGCAGACGGCGGTCAACACCTATGACAATGTCGTCTTCGACGGCCAGTGGGACGCCAACGAGATCCTGACCTTCAAGGCGGGCCTCGCCTGGAAAAAGTACGAGTTCGTGTCCACCGAGATGCGTCGCACCAACGGCACCTCGGCCAACCAGGAAACCACCATCCCGGCGGGCGCCGCGGCAATCCCGACCAGCAGCTATTCGAAGACGGTGGACCTGCCGACCGATGGCCTCGGCGTTCCGGCCGGCACGCCGACCGCCTGGATCTCGCCCAGCTACGCGACCGCGTCCTCGCTGTTCATGCTCAACGACCCCACCGCCTTCGGCGGGGCCTGGCGGCTGGGCAAGGAGCCGTCGCTCTCCAACAACAACTCCGTCGGCGAGAAGGACAAGGGCGGCTTCGTCCAGGCCGAATGGAAGACCGAAATCGCCGGCATGCCGTTCCGCGGCAATCTGGGGGTTCGCTATGTGAAGACCCAGCAGACCGCCTCGGGCTACACCTTCGTGGGCGGTGCCGCGGTGCCGATCACCGTCGATCGCGAGTATGACGACACCCTGCCGTCGATCAACGCGGTGATCGAGCCCTTCGACAACTTCCTGATCCGTGTCGGCGCGGCCCAGACCATGTCGCGTCCGAACCTCGGCAGCCTGACGCCGGGCGCCAGCGTCAGCGTCTCGGGCTCCAGCCGCACGGTGACGGCCGGCAACCCCGCCCTCGACCCGTTCCGGGCCAAGGCTTACGACCTGTCCTTCGAGTGGTACTACCAGCCGGAAGCCCTGATCAGCGTCGCCTTCTTCAACAAGAGGATCGACACCTTCGTCCAGACGCTCTCGAGCCAGCAGGTGTTCAGCGGCAACAGCTTCGGCATCCCCGACAGCGTCGCCACAGCCGCCTGCGGCGCGACCGTGGGCTGCAGCCCCTCGGCGACCTGGAACTTCACGACCCCGATCAACACCCCTGGCGGCGATGTGACAGGCTATGAAATCAGCTTCCAGCAGCCCTTCAGCTTCCTGCCCGGACCGCTGGCCCACACCGGCGTGCTGGCCAACTACACGAGCGTGAAGTCGTCCATCAACTACCTGAACGCCGCCGGCGCCACGGTGGCCACGACCGACCTGACCGGCCTGTCGCGCAAGTCCTACAACCTGACCCTCTACTACGAGGACGACCGCATCAGCGCCCGGGTCTCCGCCAACCACCGCGACAAATACCTGACCCGCGTCCTGGGCCAGGAAAACACCGCGGCCCTGCCGGTGCCCTATGACGGCACCAACGAGACCTTCAACGTCGACGCCTCGTTCACCTACACCCTGAACGACAACCTGAAGTTCACCCTGGAAGGGGTGAACCTGACCGACGAGTTCCAGGACCAGTTCAACGGCGAGAACAACCTGGTGAACTTCTACCACCACACCGGCCGCGAATATCTGGCCGGCGTCCGGTACACCTTCTAGGCGTTCCTAGATCCCTCGAGGAGAGACTTACGGCTCGCCGGTTCCCCGGCGCGCCGCTTTGTTTAGGGTAGGCTGGATGGCTCGAGCCCCCTTTTGAACGGGTCAGGTGAAACACCTGACCCGTTCAAAAGGGGGCTCCAAATTCAAAGTGTGGAGCGCGTCGGGCGGGTTA
>JAYVDG010000192.1:0-6556 GCA_043749525.1 Phenylobacterium sp. | reverse complement strand
CCTCCGTCATCCTTAAATGCGACCCCCACCTCGTGGAGATCCTCAAGGAACAGTACCTGGGCGTCGGCCACCGCAGCCACCTCGACCGCCGCTTCTGGATCTGCGTGACCCTGGACTCCGACGTGCCGGCCGACGAGGTCGAGCGCCTGGTGGACGGCTCCTATGACCTGGTCCGCGCGGGCCTCACGCGGAAACAGCGGGCCGAGCTAGAGGGCCGGCCCGCCTGACGCGACCCCTGGCGCCTCAGGCGGCGTCGGCGCAGTCAAAGGTGATCTCGACCTGCATGCCTTGGCCGGGCGCCGAGGTGACGTTCATATGCGCCCTGGCGTTCTGCAGCAGCGAGCGGACGATCAGGGCCGAAAGCTTGCCCTGCTTGGGCCAGGCATAGCCTTCCGGCAGCCCCACCCCGTCATCGGCCACCAGGACCAGGCAGCCGCCGCCCGCGTCGGTCGTGCTGTGCAAGGTGATCGTCCCGCCCTCGCGCCCCTGGAACGCGTGCTTCAGGGCGTTGGTCAGCAGCTCGTTGACCACCAGCCCGGTGGGCATGGCCACATCGAGCGACACCATCCAGGTGTCCACCTGCAGGTTCAGATGGATGCCCTCCACGGCATGGGCGCGCATGACGGCCGACGCGATCTCGCTCAGATAGATGCCCAGATCGACGACGCCTTCACCGGCTGAATTCCCCAGGGCGCGATACAGCAGGCCCAAGGCCTCGACCCGCCCGGCCAGCCGATCAAACCCCTCGCCGGTCGAGAGGTCGGTGACCCCGCGCGCCTCGACGCGGATCAGGGCGGTGATCATCTGCAGATTGTTCTTCACCCGGTGCTGCAGCTCCATCAGCTGGGTGTCCTTCTCGCGGACCTGCTCTTCCAGGTCGTCCAGCACCGAGGTGTCGCGCGCGCTGGCGGCGATCAGCGCCACAAGTCGGAAGGCCGGCTTTCCCTCGTCGTCGTCGATAACGTTCGACCAGGCGTCCACCATCAGCCCGGTGTCGCCATGCGGCATGTTGAAGGACCCGAGATAGTCGCGGCCAGTTGCGATCGCCTCGCCCATGGACTGGGGCGCCTGAGGCGGCGCCGCCTCGCCCGGAAGACTTTGCCAGCCCTTGCCCAGCACCGTGGTGTTCAGCTGCCCGGAGAGCCGCTCGAACTCCAGATTGGCGTAGATCACCTTCTCGACGGGATTGAGTTCCGAGACGGCGACGGCGATGGGAACCTGGTCAAGGAACTGCTTGAACCTGTCGCTTTCAAGAGCCACAGCGAGGTCGGGGCTCTCAAGCAGCTGTTCAACAGTGGTCTTCGACTCGTCTGTGGACATCAAGCTCTACCATGGGCGCCACCGTCACGGCGGCTCACCTCTTGATCCATTTAGAAGGTCTGCGCCGTCTACGCTATCCATGCCGGTCCGGGGGGGTATGGATGCTTTGACGACCCTTGCGCGGCCCGCTTGGCAGGCGGGCGCAGCGCGATATCAAATGCCAGGCGTTCTCGTGCATTCGCCTCCCACACGTCTCGCGCGTGACAGGACGCCGCACCGCCTGCATAAGCCTCTTATTCAGGCTGGGTTCAGTCGCGGGCCTCTAAACCTTCGGGCATGAAGCGTTCAATCGCCATAGCCGTCCTTCTCCTGGCGCTCACTCCGGTGGCGTCCCAGGCGCAGGGCTATCCGGACTACGGGCGGCCGTCCTACGGCGCCCATGGGGACCAGGATCAGGCCCGTGAGGCCGTGCGCGGCGGCCGTCAGGTGCCGCTGTCGCAGGTCATCAGCCGGATCGCCGCGCGCACGCCTGGCCGCCAGCTCAACACCACCATGGGCGACTATTCCGGCCGCCCGGCCTATTTCGTTCAGTGGCAGACCCCCGACGGCCGCGTGATGATCTTCATCGTCGACGCCGAGAGCGGCCAGATCCTGTCGCGCGAAGGCGGATAAGAGGAACACTATGCGTATCCTGCTGGTCGAGGACGACCCCGATCTGTCGCGGCAACTGAAGGCCGCCCTGGGCGACGCCGGCTATGCCGTCGACCACGCCCCCGACGGCGAGGAAGCCCAGTTCCTGGGGGAGACCGAGCCCTATGACGCTGTCATCCTCGATCTTGGCCTGCCCAAGGTGGACGGGGTCTCGGTGCTGGAGCGCTGGCGGCGCGGCAATGTCGCCACCCCGGTGCTGATCCTGACCGCCCGCGGCGCCTGGAGCGAGAAGGTGGCCGGCTTCGACGCGGGCGCCGACGACTATCTCACCAAGCCCTTCCACACTGAGGAGCTGCTGGCCCGCCTGCGCGCCCTGCTGCGGCGCTCGGCCGGCCACGCCGCCCCCAGCCTGTCGGTGGGCGGCCTGCGCCTGGATCCCCGCGCCGCGCGCGCCACGGTCAATGGCGAGCCCCTGCGGCTCACCTCCCTGGAATACCGCCTGCTGCACTATCTGATGATGCACCAGGGCCGGGTGATCAGCCGCACCGAGCTGGTGGAGCACCTCTACGACCAGGACTTCGACCGCGACTCCAACACCATCGAGGTGTTCATCGGCCGGGTGCGCAAGAAGATCGGCGCCGACCGCATCGATACCGTGCGCGGCCTCGGCTATCGCCTGACCGCGCCGCCGGAAGAGCTGGAGGCCGGAGCGGCCGGCTCGTGACCTTCGAGGGCCTTCGCCGGCGATTCGAGGAGCTGCGCCGGCCCTCCTTGGTCCGGCGGCTGGTGATCCTGGCCGCCGGCTGGTCGCTGGCGGTGCTGCTGGTGACGGCCCTGGTGCTGGCCATGCTGTTCCAGCAGGCGGCCATCAAGCGCTTCGACCAGGGGCTGGCCGAACTGATCGACAATCTCACCGCCGGCACCACCATCGACGAGAAGGCCGAGATCCTGGCCCCGGCCCTGACCGA
This sequence comes from Phenylobacterium sp., assembly GCA_043749525.1. Classification (GTDB taxonomy): domain Bacteria; phylum Pseudomonadota; class Alphaproteobacteria; order Caulobacterales; family Caulobacteraceae; genus Phenylobacterium. Next base: position 3,677 of record JAYVDG010000192.1, on the reverse strand, counting down.
TCTGCGGGCCCTGCGCGCCTATTCCGGCAAGTACTGGCAGATCAGTGAGCCGGTGAACGGGGTGCTGAAAACCCGCGTCCGCTCGCGCTCCCTCTGGGACAGCGAATTGAAGACCCCGCCGGACTTGGCCCTGCGCCTGGCCGCCGACCCCGGCAAGCCCATCTTCTACGAAACCCGCGGCCCCCTGAACGAACCCCTGCGGGCCATGGCCACCCGGGCCGAGCTGCCGGGCGGCAAGGCGCCTGTGGTGTTCATGGCCGCCGAGGACCGCAGCCCCGTCGACCGCGACATCCGCAACTTCGTCACCGCCACGGCCGTGGCCTTCCTGCTGCTGGGGATCGGCATGGTGGCCGCTGTGGTGATTCAGGTCCGGGTGGGCCTCAACCCGCTCTTCGCCCTGCGCCACGAGGTGGCCTATGTCCGGCGCGGCAAGCGCGAGCGGATCGAAGGCACCTATCCCACTGAACTGATGCCGCTGGCCGACGAGCTCAACGCGCTCATGGCCCACAACCAGGAGGTCGTGGAGCGCCAGCGCACCCATGTTGGCAACCTGGCCCATGCGCTGAAGACCCCGCTGTCGGTGATGCTGGCCGAGTCACAGGCCCAGCCAGGCCCCCTGGCGGAGGTGGTGACCCGCCAGTCGGAGGCCATGCGCCAGCAGGTCGATCACCACCTGCGCCGCGCCCGCGCCGCGGCCCGCACCCAGGGGTCGGGCGAACGAACTTCGGTCGCCGATGTGCTGGACGAATTGTCGCGCGCCCTGGAGCGGATCTTCCAGGACAAGGGGGTCACCATCGACTGGGACGCCGACGACGACCTCTATTTCCGGGGCGAGCGGCAGGACCTGTTGGAGCTGGCCGGCAACGCCATGGAAAACGCCTCCAAGTGGTGCGCGTCCCGCGTCCGGGTCCGCACCGAAGTGATTTCCCCTGAACGGCTAAGGCTTTCCGTTGAGGATGACGGCCCGGGCCTGACGCCGGAGGAACGCGAGGCGGCAATCCAGCGTGGCGCCCGGATGGACGAAAGCGCCCCCGGCTCGGGCCTTGGCCTCAACATCATCGACGAGCTGGCCCGCGCCTATGGCGGGTCCCTGACATTGGCGCAGGCGCGGCTTGGCGGTCTGTCGGTGGTTCTGGAGCTCCCGCGGGCCGAGGCTTGATTTCCCAGTCGTTAGAAAGCCTTAACCGGCTCGGAACCATGTTCTCCGGTGACGCGTACCTAATCGCGCCTGGAGCGTTCCAATGCCCGGTCTGTCTGACCGAAAGATCGAAATCGTCCGTCATCTTGTCGAGTCTGCGCCCGACAAGATCGTGGGCGGCTTGCAGAATGCGCTGGCCGCCGCCTCCGGTGACTCGGTCCTGGCCGGCGTTCGCCGTCTGGTGGAGAACGAGGTCGCCGACCGCCGGCTGCGCAACGCCGTCCTGGCCCCTATCGCCCCCCTGTGCGGGCCGGGCGCCGCCGACAAGGATCACATCAGCTTCCCGCCCCGCGTCCTGGCCCTCATCTGGCGTGGCCTGAAGGAAACCTGCCCGACCGAGATCCTCAAGGCCGAGCGGACCCTGGCCGACTACCGGGCAAACGAGACCTCCACCGAGCCCTTCGACATCCTCGTGACCGCCGCCGCCGACGCCCTGCGCGAACGCGGGCAGCGCGACTTTGCCGCAGCCGCCGACCTGGCCGACGCCAGCCGCAAGGACGGCGCCGAACTGCTGATCTCCTGCCTGGCCCTGTCGCCCATCATCCGCGAGGCCACCCTGCGGCTGCCCGATTGGATCAGCCGCACCACAGACGAACGCGCCGCCGCCGCCCGCCTGGCCTACAAGGACGCCGTGGCCATCTCCGACGACGCCGGGCCCCGCTTCTTTGAGATGCTGGCTGCCCAGCTGGCCGAACCCTGGACCATCCTGCGCATCGTCTCGGCGGTGATGGACCGCCCCACCGAACACTATCTGGCCGCGTCGGAGTTCTCTGTCTTCGCCGAGCAGCTCATGGACGAGATCGACAAGAACCTCGGCAAGGTCGTTAGCTTCGACCTCTCCGGCGGCCCCCAGGCCGGCCGAGCCGCCGGCGCCACCGTCGAACTGATCACCCTGCAGATCGCCGAGATCGAGAACGCCGTCGAACTGGGCAAGGAAGGTGGCTGGGGCGGCCGCGTCCAGAAACAGAAGAAAAGCCTGGCCGGCGTCGTCGAGGGCCGCCTGCGCGAGGCCGACAAGGTCATCGGCGCGGCCCTGCCGTCCCACACGGTGCGCGTCGCCCGCGCGATGAAGAGTCTGCCCCGGCTCACCGGGGCGCCGGACGAGAAGGCGGTCATCCGCGCCACCACCCTTTTGACCTTCATCGAGTCCGTGCGCTCCAGCGCCAACTACGGCGGCTTCGCCTCCACCCGCACCAAGGTGGTCGAGAAGATCGGCGAGACCATCGACGACTATGTCGAGGAGGCGCTGTCCCTGGTGCGCGACGGCGAGGTCCCCGAGCCCGAGGAGGCCCGCGTCTTCCTGGGTATCGCCGCCGACTGCTCGATCCTGCTGCGAGACCCCCGCTCGGGCGACGTCATCCGCCGCCGCGCCACCGCGGCGCTGGGCGCGATGAAGCCGGCGGCGGATAGTGCGGCGGCGTAGGGGCGGTCGTCACAGACCGGCAGTTGCTGCCCGCAGGCCTCGCCGGGGCGCCTTGCCTCGACCAGCATCGATTTCGCGATAGGGCTGCGTCAGACGTTTGGACGAAGCAGCGATGAAGGGCGGGCAGCAGATGACCAATCCAACTCGGGTGAGGGTTGTTCTGCTCTCGCCGAGCGCCCGGGTCCTCATGATCAAATACAGGAATGTGGGCCCCACCGGACAATCTAGACCCTGCTGGACGCTCGCGGGTGGCGGTCGTGAAGCGGGCGAGACGATCGAGCAAGCGGCGGTGAGAGAAATCGCCGAAGAGACGGGAATGACCGATGTGCGGCTCGGGCCGGTCGTCTGGTACGGCGAAGATGGTCATCGCAGTGGTGACTGGAAGATCGTCTTCAAGGAACATTTCATCCTGGCCTTCTCGCCGACTGAAGCCATCGACCGAGCCGGCTGGACCGATCATGAGCGGCGAGAAATCCTTGAGACGCGCTGGTGGTCCCTCGAGGACCTCCGCACCTCGAAGGATGTCGTCTACCCCTTTGCGCTCGCAGACCACCTGCAGCCGCTCCTGGCAGGCGACTACCCCGCCGAGATTTTGACCCTTCCGAGGATTTGAGGGGTCCGCTCCTGAACCAATGTCCGCTTTCTCTCGGTAGCGAGCCTCGCGCTCCAGCTTCCGGCTAGAGGTGATCTGGTTGATGTAGCCATACACGTACATCTTCAGCAGCAGACCCGGGTGGTAGCTCGGCCGGCCCGTGATCTCCGGCACGACGCCCGCAAAGCCCAGCGCCTTCAAGTCCAGCTCGTCGACGAACACGTCGATCACCCGGACCGGGTTCTCCTCGGAGACGTAATCTTCCAGATATTCTGGGAGCAGCGTGCCCTGACGCCGGTCCTCCCCCTCCACAAAGCGCTTCATCCCGCCCCCGAAGTTGCTGGTCAGGAATCTAAGCTGCTTCGGCGTTTTCACACATGGGGTAATCGCGGGAGCGAGGAACCCTAAGACCCTTTGGGTCACGAGTTGGAGGGTGGTTGTTCCCCGATAGGATGGAAGTACGG
>JAYVDG010000191.1:0-2314 GCA_043749525.1 Phenylobacterium sp. | reverse complement strand
CGCCGGCCGACGCGTCACGCCTGGCGTCGCCGGGGCTGAGAAGCGATGACCCGGCCTTCCGGGCGGCCTTCGTCCAGCTTGTCGATCAGACGGTCAATCCCGCGATCGGCGCCTATCGCGCCTTCCTGGTGGACACCTATCTGCCGGCGGCGCGCGATGAACTGGGCGTCTCGGCCCTCCCCAATGGCCAGGCCTGCTACCGCGCCAGCCTGAGGATGTTCACGACGCTGCCGCGCTCGCCGGCGCAGGTGAAGGCGCTGGGTGAGAGCGTGGTGAAGCGGAACAAGGCCGATGTCGCGGCCCTGGGGCTGGCGCGCTTCCAGACGTCGGACCTGGCCACGATCTATCGGCAGGTGAACGCCGCGCCCGACAACAGCTTCGCCTCGGCCGAGGAGTTCCTCGCCTATTCCCGGGCTCACCTGGCGCGCAACATCGCCGCCACCCGCCCGGTATTTGCCGACTATCCTCGGCAGGAGGTGGTCATCGATCCGCTGTCGGCGGACCTCAAGGCGATCATTCCGCCCCACTACGACCCGCAGCCGGACCTCACCAAGCCCGGCCGCTATGTGCTGCCGTTGGCGGTCTGGCCCACCACCCATCGCGGGGAGGCGGAAATCCTGTCGGTGCACGAGGCCGTGCCGGGCCACCACCTGCAGATCTCCAGCATGTTCGAACGCCAGGAAGCCACCCAGATCTCCAAGCTTGTGGTCAATGCGGCCTATTCGGAGGGCTGGGCGCGGTATGCGGAGAACCTGGCCGAAGAGCTCGGCCTCTACGAAACCGACTACGCGAAGATCGGGCGCAGGGCCTGGCAGGCCCACGGCATGGTGCTTGACCCCGGCATCCACGTGTTCGGCTGGAGCCGCGATAAAGGGATCGCCTATCTGAAGGCCACGGGCCGTTTCAATGACGACGAGGCGGGGGCCATGCTGGATCGGGTCGCCATGGTTCCGGGCCAGCTCACCGCCTATGACACCGGCGGCCTGGAGTTCCTGGCCCTGCGCCGGGAGGCCAAGGCCGCCCTTGGCGACCGTTTCGATCTGCGGCGGTTTCACGCCGCTCTGCTGGAGGAAGGGGCGGTTCCCCTGATTGAACTGCGCGCCCACGTCTCGGCGTGGATCGCCACGGAGAAGGCGCGCGAATAGGTCGCTCAGGCGTCGAAGGCGATGACCCGGCGCTCCTGATCGCCGGAGACGCCGACTCGTGGGCAGACCTCCCGCAGGACACAGAGGCCGCAGGCGGGGTCGAAATGGGTGCAGAGCGACTGGCCGTGGCCCTTGAACAGCCAATGCAGTTCATAGAGCTGCTCTGCCTGCCAGTCGGCCGGCGCCTGATCCATCAGGCTGTCATAGGCTTCCCGCGCATCGCCCGTGCGGGCGGTGAGACCCAGACGCCGTCCGACGCGGTGGACGTGGGTGTCCACCACCAGGGCCCGGCGGTTCATGGTGCTGAGATTCAGCACCGAGGCGGCGATCTTCACGCCCACGCTCGGCAGGCGCATCAGCCAGGCCATGGCCTCGTCCACCGGCTCTGCAGCCAGGAAGTCCAGGTTCAGCTCGCCGCGCTTCAGCAGCAGCACCCGGATCAGGACCGGCAGCTGGCGGGCTTTCTGGTCGGCGAAGGTCACCGGGTCGATCACCGGCTCCAGCTCCTCCTGCGTGGCGTGAACCAGGACCCCCCAATCGCGATAGGCCGCCCGCAGTCGGATGAAGGCCGCCCAGGACACCTCGTCATAGGTGCGCGAACTCAAGCTCGACTTGATCAGCTGCGACACCGGATCGAGCTGATGCTCGCGTCGTTGCGGGCCCAGGACGCTGCGCAGCCGGTCTCGCACCGGCGGCAAATCTGAGGGGAGGGCGAGTCGGATGTGCATGCCTTCACGCTAGAACAAAAGTAGAACATTTGTAAACCCGCCCGGCGCGCCCTACGTAGATATCTGGCATCCACGGGAAGGGCGGCCATGACCCCGGCCTCGGTCTCCGACTATCGCGAGCTGGCGCGCCGCCGGCTGCCGCCGATGTTCTTCGAATATATCGACGGCGGCTCCTACGCCGAGGTCACGCTGAAGCGGAACGTCGCCGACATGGAGGCCATCGCCCTGCGCCAGCGGGTGATGCGGGACATGAGCAAGCTGGACCTGAGCGTCGAGACCCTGGGCCAGAAACTCAGCTTCCCGGTGGGACTGTCGCCCGTGGGCATGGCCGGCATGTACGGCCGCCGCGGCGAGGTGCAGGCGGCCAAGGCGGCGGCCAGCCTGGGCGTGCCTTTCTGCCTGTCCACCGTCGGGGTCTGTTCGGTGGAGGAGGTGGCGGCC
>JAYVDG010000190.1:0-2319 GCA_043749525.1 Phenylobacterium sp. | reverse complement strand
CCAGCGCCTCCCCGGCGCGCAGGGCCGGTGCGGCGGGCACGCCGGCGGCCAGCAGGGCCAGGACGGCCTCGTCCCGCGAGCGGGTCGCCAGCGCCGCGGCGATGGCGTCGGCCAGGGCGCCGTCGCGGGACGCGATCAGGGCGTCGTCGCCCACCGAAAGGCCGAGCACCTTGCCGAGAGCGTCAGCTTCCTCCGGCCGCTCGCAGACGACGGCCAGCCAACCGTCGGCGCACTCATAGAACCGGTGCAGGGCGCGCACCCCGATGCAGTCGCGCGAGCCCTTGTCGTTGGGCGGCCGGCCTTCGTAGGCGACCACCTCGGCCAGCTGGAAGGTCAGGCTCTGGGCCATCAGGCTGGTGATGATCTCCTGGCCCTCGCCAGTGCGCATCCGCGCGTTCAGCGCGGCGATCACGGCGCAGGAAACAACGGCCGAGGTCGCCACGTCATTGACCGGGATGGTGTGCAGGATGGGCTCGTCGTCGCCACCCTGCGCCTGCTGCATGCCGCCTTCTGCCTGGAGGAGCGGATCGAAGCCCGGCAGCGTCACCCGCGCGCCCTTGTCGCCATAGGCGTTGATCGAGCAGGAGATGATCCGCGGATTGATCGTCTTCAGCGTGGCGTAGTCGATGCCCAGGCGCGTGCGCACCCCGAACCGATAGTTGTCGATCACCACGTCGGCTTGGCGGACCAGGTCGTAGAAAAACGCCTTCGCCGCGGCCTGTTTAAGGTTGAGGCCGAGGCCGCGCTTACCGCGGTTGTAGGCGCAGAAACCGCCGCCATCGCTGCGGAACGGGTCGCCCTCCACCGGCTCGATCTTGATGACGTCGGCGCCGAGGTTGGCGAGCACGCCGCCGGCATGGGCGCCGGCGATCACCGTGCCGAGGTCCAGGACGCGTACACCGTCCAGCGGCGAAGCCGCCTCGCGCTCCCCGCTGGCGGCGGGTGGCTTGCGCGGGGCCCACTGCGGCGGGTGCGGGATAGACTCGGCCAGGCCCCGGATCGAGCCGGGTGTTTCACACAGACGTGCTGGCGGCGCGGGGATGGCGATTTCTCCCAGCGTCGGGTGCTGGAACACCTGCCGCAGGCCGCCCTGGGCCACCGCCTCGCCGGCGAACCAGGCCTCGCGCGGGCCGACCGGCGCGCAGGGCACGCCGTGGTCCTGCAGGATCTGCAGCCAATCGGTGCGGGGCTTTGAGAGGAAGGCGCGCTCCAGGGTATCGCGGGCCAACAGGGGATCGAGAGCCAGGCGCTCCCAGTGCTGTTCAAGCCCAAGGGCCTCGAAGGCCTTCAGGTAGAAGTTGGCGAAGAGCGTGCCGAGGAAGAACCACTGTCCGTCCGCGCATTCGTAGAGCCGGTAGCTCGGCGAGGCCCCGAGCGGCGCCCCGCGCGGCAGTGGCGGCTGGTCGAGAACGCGAACCGGGCCGGAGACTTCCGACAGGCCATGCAGGCCGCTGACGGTCACCGCCTGGCCCCTGCCGCTGCGCTGGCGCTCCAGAAGCGCGGCCCCGATGGCCGAGGCGCCCAGGACGCCCTGGCCGTACCAGAGCACAGGCAAGATCAGGTGCACGGGCTGGTCGGCATAGGCGCCCTGCCGGAAGGCCACGCCGCTGAGGGCCGTCAGCAGACTGTGGTGCGGGGGAATACCGCTCCAGTCGCCGCGCGTGCCGTAGGGCGGCATCCAGGCGTGGATCAGGCCCGGATGGGCTTCGGTCAATGTCGCGGCGTCGAGGCCGAGGGCCTCCAGGCGTCCGGGCGGCTCGCTGAACAGGGCCACGTCCGCGCCGGCGATCAGCTCGCGCGCTGCGGCAAGGCCGGCTGGGGTTTCCAGGTCGAGGGTCACGACCTGCTTGTTGCGGTTGAAGGCGTGGTAGCCGGGATGGTCCTTGGCCCGGTCGCCGCCAGGCGGTTCGATCTTGACCACCTCGGCCTCGAAGTCGCCCAGCAGCATGGCGGCCATGGGCCCTGAGGTCCCTTGGCTGAAATCGGCGATGCGGATACCTCGGTAGGCGGACACCGGCGCGGCCTCCCCTGCCGCTTGCGCCCATGAAAGCCGCCCGCGCCGCGTTCGGCAAGCGCTCCTGACTATCGGCCCTTACGGACGAAGTCAGCGATGAGGCCGGCGACCTCCTTGGGATGCTCCAACTGCATCAGGTGCCCGGCGTCATCGATCACAATCCGCCGGGACCCGGGGATCAGCGCCTGGGCGGCGCCGGATGTCGCCTGATTGTCGGCGATGTCGTGATCGCCGGTCATGATCAAGGTCGGCATCTTGAGCTCCGGCATGCGCGGCAGGTCGGAAGCCCACGGCTTGATCGGGTC
>JAYVDG010000189.1:0-6580 GCA_043749525.1 Phenylobacterium sp. | reverse complement strand
TGGGTGGTGATGGACAAGGAAGGCTACGAGGCCGCCGAGCGGTTCGCCAAGGCGGGCGTCACGGTCTTCGTCATGACCTACCGCCTGCCGCAGGAGGGCTGGAGCGCCGGCCCGGCCACGCCGCTGCAGGACGCCCAGCGGGCCATGCGGGTGATCCGCGCCCACGCCGCCGAGTTCGCGGTTGATCCCAAGCGGGTCGGCGTCATCGGCTTCTCGGCCGGCGGCCACGTGGCCGGCCTGCTGGCCCTGAAGTTCGACAAGGCGACCTATCCGGCGGTGGACGCCGCCGACCTGGCCTCCGCGCGGCCCGACTTCACGGTGCTGATGTATCCGGTGGCGACCATGGCGCAGCCCTATGCCCACCCCGACTCGCGCAAGAACCTGCTAGGGGAGACCCCGACCCCAGCCGCGGTCGCCGAATGGTCCCTGGAGACCAACGTCCGGCCCGACGCGCCGCCCACCTTCCTGGTCCACGCCGTCGATGATCCGAGCGTGCCGGTGGAGAACAGCCTGCGCCTCTTCGATGCGCTACGGGCCAAGAAGGTCCCGGTGGAGATGCACCTCTTCGAGGAGGGCGGCCACGGCTTCGGCCTCCGCTTCGCGGTGGGTAAGCCGGCTGCGGCCTGGCCCGACCTGGTGCTCGGCTGGATGAAGCGGCGGGGTTATCTCGGCTAGGCCAGGGCCGCCTGCCGCACTTGGTCCAGGAACCACGCGACTCCTTCGTCCTTCAAGCCCGCCCGACGCACCGCCGAGACCGAGATCACATCGGGTTCGAAGGGCGGGTCCAGGACCTGCAGCCCCAGCTTGGCGGCGTGGCGTTGGGCGAAGCGGCGGGGGCAGGTGGCGACCCCGTCCGTGGAGGAGACTAGCATCAGCACGGTCAGCCAGTGGGGCACGGCCGCCAGCATGGTCACATCGTCGCTGCCGCCGACCTCCGAGGGCGCGGTCTCGCTCTGCGACCAGGCGTAGATGTGGCCGGTTTCGCGCCAGCGCTGCTCGTCGATGTCGCCCCTGATCGTCGGGTGCCCTTCGCGCGCCACCACGCAATAGACGTCCTCGAAGATCAGCTCGGTGACATAGCCCGGCCGCGCGGCGCCGAAGCGGCCCAGGGCGAAGTCCATCTGGCCCTGACGCAGCGCCCGATAGGCGTCATCCTCGGCGGTATGGCTGACGGCGAAGCTGGCGCCCGGCGCCTGGGCCTTCAGGCGATTGATCAGGTCGGCGCCCACCAAACCGGTGACGAACTCCGGCGCGCCGAAGCTGAACATGCGGGTGCTGGTGGCGGAATCAAAGCCGCTGTTGGGCGAGATGGCCTGCCCGGCGAGCTCGATGAGCAGTTCGACCTGTGGCCCCAGTTCCAGGGCCCGCGCCGTCGGCTCGAAGCCGTGCGGCCGGCGCACGAACAGCTGGTCGTCGAATAGGTCGCGCAGGCGGTTCAGGGCGTGGCTGATGGCCGATTGCGAGAGCCCCAGCCGGTCGGCCGCCTGGGTGGCGCGCCGCGTCCGCAGCAGTTCGCGGAACACCAGCAGCAGGCCACCGTCCAGGCGGCGAAGATGATCTCTATCGATATCACTCATGACGTCAATTCAGTACGGTGAGATTTGATCGGGGTCTAGATGTCTGGGGTCTTCCACCTGACGGACCTCGCCATGCGCCTGCCCACCACCGCCGCGATCCTCCTCGCGGCCAGCCTGCCCGCCCCGCTCGCCCGGGCCCACGAGTGGGGCGGGGTCTTTTCCGCCGTCATGCTCACCAGCGACTATCGCTACCAGGGGGTCAGCAGCAGCAACCTCAAGCCGGTGCTTCAGGCCTACGCCCACCTCTACCGGCCCGACGGCTACTATGCGGGCCTGTTCGCCACCCAGGTGGACTACGGCTACGCCGGCAGCCCCACCTATGAGGTCGACGCCTATGCCGGGGAGAACATCCAGGTCGGCAAGACCGAGCTGAAGCTGGAGGCGATGTATTCGGCCTATCCCGACAACCAGACCTGGGGGCCGACCCTCGACTTCCTGTCCCTGAAGGCCGCGGCCAAACGCACCGAGGGCAAGCTGACCCTGGGCGGCGCGGCGGTCTACACGCCGCAGGGGCCTTACGGCGCCAGTGAGGGCTGGCGGGCGGAGGGGGAGGCGGGCTACGCGCTCACGCCCAACCTGAAGCTCAAGGCCCTGGCCGGCCACAGCTGGACCCATCGCGGCCAGGACCGCAGCTACTGGGAGCTGGGCGCGACCACGAGCTGGAAGAATTTGGCCCTGGAGGTCCGGTATGCCGACACCAATCTCGACCGCGTCCGTTGCGGCTTCAATCCCGATATCTGTGGCCCGGCGGTGGTGGGGACCCTGACGGTGAGTTTGCCGCCTATCTACTGAGCGTGGTGAACGCGCTCTTAGGGGCGTTCATTCACGCGACCTTCAGCGCCGGCGGAGCATTGCGGGGGTTCAATGCAGATCGCCAACACCTTGGTGGGCCCGCCGCCCGCCTTGCCAGACACGGTCGCCGCCGCGGCCCTGGTGCTGCACGACCGCAGCGGGGCGCTGAGTCTCGACCAGCAGCTCTCCGCCTATCAGGACCTGGCTAGCCGCTGGCGCGCCGCCCCCTCTGGCGAGCGGCAGGCCCTGGCCAAGGCGCTCACCGAATCCCCCTTCGGCCAGCGGGTGCAGTCGACCCTGAACGCCTTCACCCGCGCCGCCTGGGCCGGACCGCAGGCCGTGCCGCCCGAGCCCCAGGCCAAGCTGCTGAGCGCCTTCGACGGCCTGTCGGCGGACGACCAGCAGATCGTCACTGGGCTCCAGGTGGATGGCTCGGGCGCCCCGGCCTACGGCTCGCCGGCCGACTACCGCCAGCGCCTGCAGGCCGATCTTGACGCGGCCGAGCCGCGCAAGTCCGACAGCGTCAGCCTGTCGCCGGAAGCCAAGGCTCACCTGTCGGGCGCCGCCCCGCCGGCGCCGCCGGCGGCGGAGACCAAAATGTCTCCTGCCCGCGCCGCGGCGATGGCAGCCTATACGCGGCTGTCGCGCTAAGTCGGCTCGTTCTCGCGGAAGGTCTGGAGCTGGTCCTCCAGGGCCTTGGCGAAGGCCGGGCGCGCCAGGCAGCGGGCGCGGTAGGCGTCGAGATTGGGGAATTTCTTCAGCGCCCCGCACTCCTCCAGCTCCCGAAGCACGGTGGCCATCAGGATGTCGCCGGCGGTGAAGCGGCCCTCCAGATAGTCCTTGTCGCCGAGCGCGTTGGAGAGCGAGGTCAGCTGGGCGTTGAGATTGGCCTGGGCTGAGGGCCTGCGGCCCTCGATCCAGGGTTGGCCGGCATAGAAGCCGTCCAGCTGCACCAGGGTCTGGGCCTGGGGCTCGATGGAGTTCAGGGCCGCGAAGATCCAGGTGCTGACCCGGGCCAGGCCCGCCTCGGTGCGGGGCGCCAGCTTCTCCGACATCCCGGCCAGGCGCAGGACGATGGCGCCGGACTCGAACATCTCCACGTCGCCGTCGCGATAGGCCGGCACCTGACCGAAGGGCTGCCAGTCGCGGTAGTTCTCTGTGGCGTTGTCGATCAGCACCACCTCATAGGGCAGGCCCGCCTCCTCCAGGGCCCAGCGGATGCGCAGGTCGCGGACCCAGCCTTGGGCAAAGGGCGGCGCCCAGCGGAAGGCGGTGAACTGGATGGTCATGGTCGGCTCCTTCAGGCGTCGCAGAGCGGGGCGGCGGGCGTACCCGGACGGGGCGCCGACAGGGTGAGCAGGTCGAGCCGCGCCCGGTCGGGGTCGGCGAGTTCGGTTTCCAGGGCGCCGTGGGCGGCGACCCACAGCGGCAAGGCGGCGGCGAGCCGGGCCTGGCCGGCGGCGGTGAGCGCCACGCGGCGCGCGCGGTGGTCGGCGGGATCGATGCTGATCTCCGCAAGGCCCTCGCGGACGACGGGTTTCAGGGCGGCGGTCAGGGTGGTGCGGTCGGCCCCTAGGGTCGCGGCCACTTGGCTCATCGGCGCGGGCTCGGGACCGTTGAGGGCGTTAAGCAGCGAGAACTGACCGTTGGTCAGCCCCACCGGCCGCAGCACCTCGTCGAACAGCCGCGCCAGGGCGCGGGCCGCCCGCTGGGTGTGCAGACACAGGCAGGTGTCGCGGACGGAGAGGGTGGTTTCGAGGGTGACGGGGGCGTTCATTTGGCGAGTCAGGTTGATATCAACTTATGAGTCAAGACGACCCTGCTGACGCGCCCTGTCAGCAGGCCGTGGGAGAAGGGCGGGGCAAGGGAGAGCGACATGATCCAGGGAAGCTGCTGCTGCGGCGCCGTGCGGTTCGAGCTGACGGCCCCACCCACCATGATGGCCACCTGCCACTGCACGCGCTGCCGCAAGGTGGGGCTCAGCACCTTCGTGTTCGTGGACCGGGCGTCGTTCCGGTGGGTCGAGGGGCAGGACATGGTGGCCAGCTACGAACCCGATCCGCCCTATCAGTTTTCCCGCTGCTTCTGCCGCCGCTGCGGCACGGCGCTCGGCGAACCCCTGTCCCCGGCCGACGCCTTCCCCATCGCCGCCAACTGCCTCGACGGCGACCCGGGCGTCCGCAACCGCTTCCACGAGTTCGTCGCCGAGAAGCCTGCCTGGTACGAGATCTGCGACGGCGCCAAACAGTTCGAGGGGCATCCGGTGCGGGCGCCCTAGTCCCGCCCCGACCCGCGCGCTAAACCCTTCGCCATGAACGCGCCCGTAAAACTTGACGCCCTGCCCGAGTGGCAGCTCTCCGACCTCTATGCCGGGCGCGACGACCCGAAGATCGAGATCGACCTGGCCGCCGCCAAGGCCGCCAATGACGAGCTGATCAAGCTAAAGGGCCGGTTCGTGCAGCTACGCAGCGACTCACTGCACCTGGGCGAACTGCTGGACCACGGGATCGGGCTCTATGAGAGAGCGGTGAACGGCCTGTGGGCCGTGGGCGCCTATGCGGGCCTGGCCAGTTCGGTGGCCAAGGACGACCCGGCCTGGGCCAAGTTCGAGGGTGACCTGCGCACCCGGTCCTCGCAGATCGGGGCCGAGAGCCTGTTCTTCACCCTGGAGCTCAACCAGCTTGAGGACAACGAGATCGAGATGGCCTTCAAGGCTCATCCGCCGGCCGCCCGCTGGCGGTCGTGGATGCGCCGCGTGCGGCTGTCGCGGCCGCACGAGCTGTCGCCGGAGCTGGAGCGGCTGCTGATCGACCGCTCGCCGGCGGTGGCCAACTGGGTGCGGCTGTATGACGAGACCCTGGCCCGGCTGACCGCCAAGGTGGGCAAGGAGAGCCTGAGCCTGCCCGAGGTGCTGAACCGCCTGTCGGACCCCGACGTGGCCAAGCGCAAGGCGGCCGCGCAAGCGCTCGCCAAGGCGCTGGAGGAGCGCACGCCGGAGCTGGCGCTCTCCATGAACACGCTGGCCTTCGAAAAGCAGGTGGAGGACCGCTGGCGGAAATATCCGACCCCAGCCGCGAGCCGCCACATCGCCAACGAGGTGGACGCCGACGCCGTCGAGGCCCTGGAGGCCGCCGTCGTCGAGGCCTATCCGCGGGTCAGCCATCGCTACTATGCGCTGAAGGCCAAGCTGATGGGCCGCAAGACCCTGGACTACTGGGACCGCAACGCGCCGCTCGATACCGCCGCCCCGCGCGCCTACGACTGGAAGCAGGCCCAGGGGATGGTGCTGGAGAGCTTCGCCGACCTGGCGCCCAAGTTCGCCGACACCGCCAAGACGTTCTTCGACCAACCCTGGATCGACGCGCGGCCCCGGGCCGGCAAGCAGTCGGGCGCCTACAGCCACCCGGTGACTGCCGACCGCCACCCCTACGTGTTCATGAACTATATGGGCGAGCGCCGCGACGTCCTGACCCTGGCCCACGAGCTGGGCCACGCCGTGCACCAGACCCTGTGCCAGCCGCTGGGCACCCTGCTGGCCGACACGCCGCTGACGCTGGCCGAAACCGCCTCGATCTTTGGGGAGGGCCTGGTGTTCGAGCGGCTTTTGGCCGGGGCCTCGAAGGCTGAGCGCCTGGGTTTGCTGGCCGGCCAGATCGAGGACGGCATCAATACGGTGGTGCGCCAGATCGCCTTCCATCGCTTCGAGAGCCGGTTCCACGAGGCCCGCTTCGAGGGCGAGCTGTCGGCCGAGCAGATCGGCGCGATCTGGCTGGAGACCATGGGCGAGAGCCTGGGTCCGGCCATCAAGCTGAACAAGGGCTACGAGCACTACTGGGCCTATGTCAGCCACTTCGCCCACGCGCCCTTCTACGTCTATGCCTACGCCTTCGGCGACCTGCTGGTGCGCGGCCTGATGGAGAAGCGCCGCGAGGACCCCGTGGCCTTCGCCCCGCTGTACGAGGACCTGCTGGCCGCCGGCGGCACCCGGACCTATGTTGAGGCCCTGCGCCCCTTCGGCCTCAATCCCCGCGAGAAGGCCTTCTGGACCGCCGGCATGGCCCAGATGGAACGTCTGGTGGACGCCTTCGAAGAGCTGGTCTGAGGCGTTCTTTCCTCCCCGCTTCGGCACTAGGGGATGCACACATCTCGTTGGTTTGGATGACTCGGCAGTGATTGGCCGATACGGGCCTGTGCGTGATTGGCTTGGCGAT
>JAYVDG010000188.1:0-2328 GCA_043749525.1 Phenylobacterium sp. | reverse complement strand
GGCGAATTCCTCGTACCAGATGGTCCGGGCCCGCGCCCTGGCCTCAATCGGAATCAGGTTCGGCTCGGGCTTGATGGCTTCGAGATAGGTGATGATGGCCGTCGAGTCTGAGATCAGGAAATCGCCGTCCTTGAACCCGGGCATCTTGCCGAAGGGGCTGGCGTCCTTGAACTCGGGCGGCCCCGAGCCCATGCCGGCAGGCTGAAGCTCCAGCTCGATGCCCTTTTCGGCGGCGAAGGCCAGGGTCTTGCGAACAAATGGGGACAGTGACGAACCATAGAGGATCATTGATCTTCTCCCGGAGTTTCGAGTTCGATGTCTGGCGCCCCCTCGGCCGCCTTCGCCAGCGCCGCCGCACGCTCGTCGTCGGTGGGCAGGCGCAGGCGGTAGACGCCCTTGAAGGTGTCGGGGTCGGCGGGTTTGTTGTGGCGCAGGACGGTGATGCGCCCCTGGCGGGCGAGGCCACGGGCCGTGGCGCGGACGTGGCCGGTGAGGCGCTGCCAGCGCTCTGGCTCGGCGGCGCGGGCCACCTCTTCGGAGGACACCGACTTGCCGGCGGGAAGTTTGCCGATGATCTCGAGGATCACGGCCTCCATGTCGATGTTCACGGTCAACCGCCTCGTTTCAGGGTTTCGCGGGCGATCACCACCTGCTGGATCTGGCTGGTGCCTTCGTAGATCCGGAAGATGCGCACGTCGCGGTAGAAGCGCTCGATCCCGTAGTCAGCGACATAGCCCGCGCCGCCGAAAATCTGCACCGCCCGGTCGGCGACCCGGCCCACCATCTCGGAGGCGAAGTACTTGGCGGCGGCGGCCTCCATGGTGACGCTCTCGCCGGCGTCGCGCTTTCGGGCGGTCTCCATGACCATGGCCTTGGCCACCAGGGTCTCGGTCTTGCAGTCGGCGATCATGCCCTGGATCAGCTGGAAGGCGGCGATGGGCTGGCCGAACTGCTTGCGCTCATTGGCGTAGCCCACGCAGTCGGTGAGCAGCCGCTCGGCGACCCCAACGCAGACCGCCGAGATGTGCAGACGGCCGCGGTCGAGGACCTGCATGGCGACCTTGAACCCCTCGCCTTCCCGGCCCAGGCGATTGGCGACCGGCACCCGGACATTGTCGAAGTTCACGTCGCAGATGTGGGCGCCCTGCTGGCCCATCTTCTTCTCGGGCTTGCCCACCGTCAGGCCGGCCAAGTTGCGCTCCACCAGGAAGGCGGAGACCCCGCCGGCGCCGGCCTTGGTGGCGTCGGTGCGGGTCATGACCGTGAAGAGGTCGGCCTTGTTGGCGTTGGTGATGTAGCGCTTGGATCCGTTCAGGACGTAGTGGTCGCCATCCAGCACGGCCCGTGTCTGCACGGCGGCGGAGTCCGACCCCGCCTCCGGTTCGGTGAGCGCGAAGGAGGTGATGATGTCGCCGGACGCGATACCGGGCAGGTACTTGGCCTTCTGCTCCTCGGTGCCGAACATCACCAGGCCCTGGCTGCCGATGCCGACATTGGTGCCGAAGGTGGAGCGGAAGGCCGGGCTGGTGCGGCCCAGCTCCACGGCCACCAGGCACTCGTCCTCCATGGAGAGATCCAGGCCGCCGTATTCGGCGGGGATGGAGAGGCCGAACAGGCCCAGCTCCTTCATCTCGGTCACCAGCTCCGGCGGCATGGCGTCCTCTTCGGAGACCTTGGCCTCCAGCGGGCGCAGGCGTTCGGAGACGAAGCGGCGGACCGTGTCGATCAGCTGTTCGCGGGTTTCCAGGTCGAGGGCCATGATGTCTCTCTCGGCTCTATTTGCAGGTGATCTTGTCGTCGGGGATCTCGGCGATCTTCGACAGGGTGACGGCGATGACGGGGTCGGGCCACATCTCGTAGTTCGTGCCCGGGCCAGGAACCGCGCAGACCTGGGCCATGCGCTTGGCGAGCTTGCCCTCGTGGATGGCGGTGATCTCGGCCAGGTAGCCGACCGCATGCGGCAGACCGTTCCAGATCTTCAGGAAGGACTGCTTCTTGGCCACCGAGCCATCGACGGCGAAGGCGACCTTGCCGGCGGGCAGCGGCTTGTAGCTGTCGGGGACGCCGTCGGGCAGGGCCAGGTCGACATGGCCGGTCTCCACGGCCAACAGCACCGGCTGGCCGCCAGCGATGTCGAGGGTGGCGCGCTGGCCGGACATCACC
The DNA here is from genome assembly GCA_043749525.1 of Phenylobacterium sp. Taxonomy (GTDB): domain Bacteria; phylum Pseudomonadota; class Alphaproteobacteria; order Caulobacterales; family Caulobacteraceae; genus Phenylobacterium. The sequence continues at coordinate 165 of JAYVDG010000188.1, read as the reverse complement.
TGGACGCTCCCGCCCACCAACTTGGTGTGAGGGTCGAAGCCCACGGCGATCAGGGCCTCCACCAGGCTACCCGGCCTCTTCGGCCCGCCGGCGGCAGGACCACCGGCCAGCGGCGGGGCGGCGGCGGGCGCGGTCTTGACCGGGGCGTCCTGGGCGAAGGCCGGG
>JAYVDG010000187.1:0-6602 GCA_043749525.1 Phenylobacterium sp. | reverse complement strand
TCCAGTCGATGGCCATCTTGTAGACGGGGCTTTTGCGCGCCGCCTCAAGCCAGGCTTCCGGCACGCCGTCGGCCCGGGCCTGGGCGATCACCGCCGGATCGAAGGGATCGAGGAAGACGTCGAGCTGGGCCTGGTAGAGATCCTGGTCGTCAGGCGTGCTGGCGGCGGCCTCGATCTGGTCGGCGTCGTAGAGCAGGACGCCCAGGTATCGGATGCGGCCGACGCAGGTCTCCGAGCACACGGTCGGCTGGCCGACCTCGATGCGCGGGAAGCAGAACGTGCACTTCTCCGACTTTCCGGATTCCCAGTTGTAGTAGATTTTCTTGTAGGGGCAGGCCGAGACGCACATCCGCCAGCCGCGGCACTTGTCCTGATCGATCAGGACGATGCCGTCCTCCTCGCGCTTGTAGATGGCGCCCGAGGGACACGCCGCGACGCAGGTGGGGTTCAGGCAGTGCTCGCACAGCCTGGGCAGATACATCATGAAGGTATTTTCGAAGGCCCCGTAAATCTCCTTCTCGATGCCCGCGAAGTTGTAGTCGGCCGACCGCTTGGAGAACTCGCCGCCGAGGATTTCCTCCCAGTTGGGACCGCGCTCGATCTTCTCCATCCGCTGGCCGGTGATCTTCGACCGCGGCCGGGCGGTGGGAAACGCCTTCATCTCCGGCGCCGTCTGCAGGTGGGCGTAGTCGAAGTCGAAGGGCTCGTAATAGTCGTCGATCTCCGGCAGGTCCGGGTTGGCGAAGATCTTCGCCAGGATCCGCCACTTGGCCCCCATCTTCGGCTCGATCTTGCCGTTGGCCTTACGGGTCCAGCCGCCGTTCCAGCGCTTCTGGTTCTCCCAGTCGCGGGGGAAGCCGACGCCGGGCTTAGTCTCAACGTTGTTGAACCAGGCGTATTCAACGCCCTCGCGGTTGGTCCAGACGTTCTTGCAGGTGACCGAGCAGGTGTGACACCCGATGCACTTGTCGAGGTTCAACACCATGCCGATTTGCGCGCGAACCTTCATTGGGCGAAATCCTTGGCGTTGAGGGGCTCTTCCAACCAGTCGACCTTGGTCATCTTGCGCAGGACCACGAACTCGTCGCGGTTGGAGCCGACCGTGCCGTAGTAGTTGAAGCCGTAGGCGAGCTGGGCGTAGCCGCCGATCATGTGGGTCGGCTTGAGGACCGTGCGGGTAACCGAGTTGTGGATGCCGCCGCGCTTGCCGGTGATCTGGGATCCCGGCGTGTTCACGATCTTTTCCTGGGCGTGATACATGAAGGTGGTGCCTTCACGGATCCGCTGGGAGACCACCACCCGGGCGGTGAGCGCCCCGTTGGCGTTGAAGGCCTCCACCCAGTCATTGTCCACCAGGCCGACCTTCCTGGCGTCGGTCTCGGAGACCCAGATGACGGGACCGCCCCTGTTGAGGGTCAGCATCATCAGGTTGTCGGAATAGGTGGAGTGGATGCCCCATTTCTGGTGCGGGGTGATGAAGTTGAGAACGATCTCCTTCTCGCCATTGGGCTTGAGGCCCTTGACGTAGGTGGTCTTCAGATCGATCGGCGGACGGTAGACGCAGAGCGCCTCGCCGAAGGCCCGCATCCACAGGTGATCCTGATAGAGCTGTTGCCGGCCCGTCAGGGTCCGCCACGGGATAAACTCGTGCACGTTGGTCCAGCCGGCCGTGTAGCAGACCTTCTCGCTCTCGATGCCCGACCAGGTCGGCGATGTGATGATCTTGCGCGGCTGGGCCAGCAGGTCGCGGAAGCGGATCTTCTCGTCTTCCTTGGGCAGGGCCAGGTGGGTGTGCTCGCGGCCGGTCTGCTTCTCGAGCGCTTCCCAGGCCTTGACCGCCACCTCGCCGTTGGTCTCCGGCGCCAGCATAAGGATCGTCTCACAGGCGTCGATGTCGGTTTCAATGCGGGCCAGGCCCTGGGTCTGGCCTTCCTCCAGCACCGCGCCATTCAGCGCGGTCAGCAGGTCGACCTCATGGCCGGTCTTCCAGCCGATCCCCTTGCCGCCGTTGCCGCTGGCCTTGAGCAGCGGCCCAAGGGCGGTGAAGCGCTTGTAGGTGTTGGGATAGTCGCGCTCGACCACGGTGATCTGCGGCATGGTCTTGCCTGGGATCGCCTCGCACTCGCCCTTGGACCAGTCGCGGACGTCGAAGGGCTGGGCCAGTTCCGCGGCGCTGTCGTGCTGGATCGCGGTGAGAACCACGTCCTGCTCGACCCCAAGCACCTCGGGGGCGACGTCGGAGAAGGTCTTGGCGACCGCCTTGAAGATTTCCCAGTCCGACTTCGATTCCCAGGCCGGATCCACCGCCGCCGACAGCGGGTGAATGAAGGGGTGCATGTCGGAGGTGTTGAGGTCGTTCTTCTCGTACCAGGTGGCCGTGGGTAGGACGATGTCGGAATAGACCGCCGTGGTGGACATCCGGAAGTCGAGGGTGACCAGCAAGTCCAGCTTTCCCTCCGGCGCCTCGTCATGCCAGACGACCTCGTTGGGCTTGCGCCGCCCGTCCTCGCCAAGGTCCTTACCCTGGACGCCATGGCTGGCCCCCAGCAGGTGCTTGAGGAAGTACTCGTGGCCCTTGCCCGAGGAGCCCAGCAGGTTGGAGCGCCAGATAAACATGTTGCGCGGCCAGTTTGCGGGATCGTCGGGATCCATGCAGGACATCTTCAGATCGCCGCTCTTGAGCTGGTCGAGGGCGTAGGCCTTGGCGTCCTGACCCGCCGCGGCGGCGGCCTTGGCCACCTCCAGGGGGTTGGTCTGCAGGGCGGGCGCCGAGGGCAGCCAGCCCATCCGCTCAGCCTTGGCGTTGAAGTCGATCATCGCCCCGTTCCACACGCCTTCCGGCGCGGTGGGCGAGAGGATCTCGCTCATCTCGACGGTCTCGTACCGCCACTGGTCGGAGTGGGCGTAGAAGAAGGAGGTGGAGTTCTGCTGGCGCGGCGGCTTCACCCAATCGGTGGCGAAGGCGAGCGGGGCCCAGCCGGTCTGGGGCCGTAGCTTCTCCTGGCCGACATAGTGGGCCCAGCCGCCGCCGGACTGGCCGACGCAACCGCACATAACCAGCATGTTGATCGCCGCGCGGTAGTTCATGTCCATGTGGAACCAGTGGTTCATGGCCGCGCCGATGATCACCATCGACTTGCCATTGGTTTTCTCGGCGTTGCCGGCGAAGCCGCGGGCCACGGCGATGATCTGGTCCTTCGGCACCGAGGTGATCGCCTCGGCCCAGGCCGGGGAATAGGGCTCCACCTCGTCATAGCTGGCCGGCATGTGGTCGCCGCCGAAGCCCTGGTCGACGCCGTAATTGGCCAGGAACAGGTCGTAGACGCAGGCCACCAGGGTCTCGCCCTCGGGCAACATCATGCGCTTGACCGGCACGTTGCGGACCAGGACCTCGGGATGGTCGGTCATGGCGAAACCATTGGTGGCCGCGCCGCCGAAATAGGGGAAGCGCACCGCGGCGATCTCGTCGTGGACACCCTTGAGGCCCAGGCGCAGGGTGGTCTCGCGACCGGCCCCGTCCTTTTCCTCAAGGTTCCACTTGCCGTCCTCGCCCCAGCGGAAGCCAATGGAGCCGTTGGGGACGATCACCTCGCCGGTGGTCTCATCCAGGGCGACGGTCTTCCAGTCGGGGTTGTTGGTCTCCCCCAGGGCTTGGTCGAACTCGGCGGCGCGCAGGAGACGCTCAGGCACATAGGCGCCGTCCTGCGGGACCAGGCGCACCAGCATCGGCAGGTCGGAGTATTTCCGCAGGTAATCGCGGAAATAGGGCACCTGCTTGTCGATATGGAATTCCTTGAGGATCACGTGGCCGAAGGCCATGCCGAGCGCGGCGTCGGTCCCCTGTTTCACGGGCAGCCAAAGGTCGGAGAACTTCGAGGCCTCGGAGTAGTCAGGGCAGATCACCACCGACTTGGCGCCGCGGTAGCGGGCCTCGGTGTAGAAGTGGGCGTCCGGGGTGCGGGTCTGGGGGACGTTGGAGCCCCAGAGGATCATGAACCCGGAATTGAACCAATCGGCGCTCTCGGCCACGTCGGTCTGTTCGCCCCAGGTCTGGGGCGAGGCCGGCGGCAGGTCGCAGTACCAGTCGTAGAATGACCCGCAGACCCCGCCGATCAGCTGCAGGTAGCGCGCGCCCGCGGCGTAGGAGACCATCGACATGGCCGGGATCGGCGAGAAGCCAAAGATGCGGTCCGGGCCCCACTCCTTGATGGTGTAGGCGTTGGCCGCGGCGATGATCTCGGTGACCTCATCCCAGGTCGCCCGGATGAAGCCCCCGGCCCCGCGCATGGTCACATAGGAGGCGCGCTGGGTCGGGTCCTTCTGGATCGAGGCCCATGCGGCCACCGGGCTGAGGGTGGCCCGCGCGGCCCGCCACAGCTTCAGCAGACGCGAACGGATCAGCGGGTATTTCACCCGGTTGGCGGAATAGAGGTACCAGCTGTAGCTGGCGCCCCGGGCGCAACCCCGCGGCTCGTGGTTGGGCAACTCCGGGCGAGTGCGCGGATAGTCGGTCTGCTGGGTCTCCCAGGTGACGATCCCGCCCTTGACGTATATCTTCCAGGAGCACGAGCCCGTGCAGTTCACGCCATGGGTGGAGCGCACCACCTTGTCGTGCTGCCAGCGGCGCCGATAGGCCTCCTCCCACCTGCGGTCCTCGTCGGTGAGGACGCCGTGGCCGTCGGAGAACAACTCGGTCTTGCGGGCGAAGAAGGTCAGGCGATCAAGAGTATGGCTCATGCCACGACTTCCATCTTCGAAGAGGATTGGGGCGTGTGCAGCAGCGAGGTCTTGCGGGCGTAGAAGGCCCAGTTCACTGCGACGCAGCTGAGATAGAAGGCCAGGAAGACCAGCAGGGCCGAGCCCGGCCCGCCGGTGGCCTTCATCGCGTTGCCGAAGGCCAGAGGGATGAAGAAGCCGCCGAAGGCCCCGATGGCTGAACTGAAGCCGACGATGGCCGCCGACTCCATCTCCGCGGCCTTCAGACGGGCGGGCGGATCGGCCTGCGGCAGCAGCCGGGGCATGTCGGCCCGGACGATCGCGGGGATCATCTGGAAGGTCGAGGCGTTGCCGACCCCGGTCCAGAAGAACAGCCACATGAAGCTGGCGAAGAAGATCGGGAAGGAGGGCGCCGCGCCGAAGCCGCCGACGCCGTGCAGCACCGCGAGCACGCCGAACGCCAGGGCGATGAACACCCAGTGGGTGACATTGTGGCCACCGAACCTGTCGGAGACCCAGCCGGTCAGCGCCCGCGAGGCCGCCCCCACCAACGGACCCAGAAACACCAACTGTATGGCTTGGACGTCGGGAAACAGGGTCTTCATCAGCAGGGGGAAGGCCGCCGAGAAGCCGATGAACGAGCCGAAGGTGCCCAGGTAGAGCCAGCAGATGACCCAGTTATGCTTGCGCTTGAACACCACCGACTGCTCGGTGAAGGAGGCCCGCGCCGAGGCGATGTCGTTCATACCCAACCAGGCCAAGACGCCGGCGATGAGGATGAAGGGGACCCAGACGAAGCCGGCGTTCTGCAACCAGATCGTGCTCGACACGCCCTTTTCCACGACGATCTGGGGCGCGCCCACCAGGGGCAGGAACATCCCGACCCCGATCACCACTGGCACCAGGAACTGCATCACGCTCACGCCAAGGTTTCCGAACCCGGCGTTGAGGGCCAGCGCATTGCCCTTTTGGCTCTTCGGGAAGAAGAACCCGATATTGGCCATCGAGGAGGCGAAGTTGCCGCCGCCCAGGCCGCAGAGCAGGGCCAGGACCACGAAGACCAAATAGGGGGTGGTGGGATCCTGTACCGCCAGGCCGATGCCGATCGCCGGGACCAGCAGGGACAGGGTCGTCAGCGTCGTCCAGAGCCGGCCGCCGAGGATCGGGACCATGAAGGTGTAGAAGATCCGCAGGGTCGCGCCGGAGAGCGCCGGCAGAGCGGTGAGCCAGAAGAGCTGCTCGGTCGTGAACTTGAAGCCGACGAGTTTCAGCTTGGCCACCACCATCGACCACACCATCCAGACCGAGAAGGCGAGCAGCAGATTGGGGACCGAGATCCAGAGATTCCGGCGGGCGATCGCCTTGCCCGATTCTGACCAGAAGGCCGGGTCCTCGGGATGCCAGTCGGTCAGGACATGACGGGCGGATTTGCGGGAAGCCATCAAGGCGCTCCTCTTGTTGCTGGGGTCGCCGCGCGAGCGCGGGCGGACGCGCCGGAGACCGGGCGCGGTTGAAGGTCGGCGTGCAGGGACGCCATCTCGGGAAGTTCCGGGAGGTCACCCAGCTGCGGGGCGCCGGCATATTCCATCCGGCGGATGGCGAAGTGCATCCAGGTCAGGGCGCTGGCCACCAGGACGAACAGCAGCATGAAGCAGCTTGTCCAGACCCCGGTCAGGTCGTTCAAGGCCCCGAAGGCGATGGGCAGGACAAAGCCGCCCAGGCCGCCCACCATGCCCACCAGGCCGCCCACCGAACCAATGGTGTCGGGGTAGTAGACCGGGATGTGCTTGTAGACCGCCGCCTTGCCCAGGCTCATGCCGAAGCCGAGGCAGAACAGCAGGACGATGAAGGGGATGAGCCCCGTGGCCAACCGGAAGGCGATCGGC